>NZ_JBGOSN010000031.1:21941-46578 GCF_046335115.1 Paracoccus sp. P2
GCGGCTTTGAAACCGGCATGGGCGCATCGCGATGCGCCCATCGCACCGACCCGGTCGCCGCCCTTGGGCCGCGTCGCGCAACCCCGCGGTTGCCGCGACGCGGCCCCGGTTGTCCACGGCCAGCCCTCCCAACAATGTCCGGGCCGAAAGTGCAGCCTTTTGGTTCACTCCGCCCGCCGCCATTCGCTGAACTCCACGCGGCAGGCACAGCGCCAAGGCCGGGGATTGCCGACCGTCCCGGTGGTCCAATGTCGGGGCAGGAGGTAAAGCCTTCCGATCACTCCGCCCGCATCCATTCATCGGATCCCACGCGGCGGGTAGGGCGACAGGCCGGGGATCGCCGGCGCGCTGGTTCCACCCGACCAGCTTCCGCAGGCCCACCCCGCATCGGCGCCGTCAAGACTTCACCGCCCCCGATCTGCCACTCCACGCCCCCTGCCCTTTCCGCGACCCAAAGGCAGCGGCCATTGCGCGTATCCGGGCCGTCTGGAGGCACTTAAGCAACCAGCGCGGACCCATCTCGGCCGCCATAAAATCAGTTGGTTATCAGAGTTATCCGCATATGATCGAGATTTTGCGGATAACAGCAGAGGGGCCTATCTCACCCAATTCCCGCCAAGCGACGCCCCTTCCCCGCTTCAGGGCACCTGCCGCTCCAAGCCGGATACCGCCTTGGACAGCCTGGAACTCGCCGGCCCATCCCCGCGACCGGGCAGGTTGGAACCAGCCACCGCCAGGACCGGCCTCTGCTTATTGCTACCTTCCTTGGCAGGCTTTGGCAACAAGGCCGGGACCGTCAGGGCGTGATGCCGGTCCCGGCCTTGGGGCTCATCCTCAAGGTTTCGCTGCGAAACCCCTAGCCGTCCAGCAGCGCCTGGATCTCGCG
This sequence comes from Paracoccus sp. P2, assembly GCF_046335115.1. Lineage (NCBI taxonomy): Bacteria > Pseudomonadati > Pseudomonadota > Alphaproteobacteria > Rhodobacterales > Paracoccaceae > Paracoccus > Paracoccus sp. P2. Next base: position 22,828 of record NZ_JBGOSN010000031.1, read on the forward strand.
CACCACCCGCTCCATGAGATCGTCGTCCAGCTGACCGCCCTCCAGCCTCAGGATATGCGCCTTGCCCTCTCTGCCCCAGCGGATCTCGACGCCGCCTGCGGTGCGCCGGGTCATGGCCTCGCTCCAGCCTTGGCGCGGCGCGTTGGAGCGCGGACGCCCCGCCCGGCCCAGCTCGCTGCGATTGCTCTCCAGAGCTTGCAGCACCGGCTCGATCAGGGCCCATTCCTCCTCGGCATCGCCGGGAATCCGCACGGACAGGGATTGCCGCAGCCGGGCCTCGGCGCCGTTGCGCAAGGCGGTGGCCAGGCGCAGGCCGCGCCTTTCGGTCAGCGCCTCGGGAAAGCGCAGCATGTCGCCCAGCTCCTCGAAGATCAGCGCGAATGAGCGCACCTTGGACCGCTTGGCCTTGGAGCCGGTGGCGAAAAGCTTGTTCACCGCGTCCTCGGTATTGGCGAAGGCGCCCTGGTTGGCGGCGATCACGGCGATGCGGCCGCGCTCGAAATGGCTCAGCTCCTCGCGGACCTCGTTCTCCTCGACCATGGCGACGAAAGCCTCGTCGGTCTCGGTGCGGGGGCGGATCAGGGCGCGGATCGTGGCATGCTTCTCGGCCTGGGTCAGGTCGTGCAGCGCCCGCACCGCATGCAGCCGGCGATAGCCCGAGAGCAGCCCGTAGCGCGGCCCCTGCCCTTCGGGCCGGTCGATCTCGAAGACCTCGATCGGCAGCCGCAGCCCATGCGCGGCGATGGACAGCCGCAGCTCCTGCATGTCCTCCTCGCTCATCACCATGCGGTCGCGGATCATCGCGCCCTCGTCGATCTGCTCGATCGGCAGCTCGACGATCAGCAGCCCCCGCTCCTGCGCGTCATGCAGCCGGGCGGCATCGGCATCGGCCCTGGCGCGGGCGGCGCGGCTTTCCACGCTTTCGGCGCTGGCCAGGGCGGCGCTGTCGGCGGCGACCTGGGCGATGGGGGGGGCGATGCCGCGGCCCAGGGCGGGCCGCTCGAAGGTTTCGCTGCGAAACTGCGCCTCGATCCGGTCCAGATCGGCGCTGCTGGGGGTCTCCAGCCTTCTGCGCTTAGCCATGGGCCTGCTCCCTCACCTCGGCCGCCTCGTCGGCCTGCTGCATCTGAAGATCGCGCCACCAGGTGCCCAGGATCAACTCCTTCACCTCGGCCCAGGTGCGGTCGAATGTCTCGCGGCCGCGGACATAGGTCTCGCGGTTGAACTCGCGGTAATCGGCCTCGTAGATGCCGTTCACCTGTTCGCCGGCCTGGCCGACCATGGCGGTCAGTTCCTGGCGATAGGTGGTCATGAAATCGCCGAAATAGGCCTGGATGACATTCGCCAGGTCGGTCTGCTGGGCGGCGTCGAAGCGGGTGATGATGGCCCGCACCGCGTCCCACTCGAAGCGCATCTCGGGCAGCCCGTCGCGGCGGCGGGCGGCGTTCTCGCCTTCCTCGACGCTGGCGAAGGTCGAATAGAGCATGTCGAAGAAGCGCCCGGTCGAGTCGAATTCCAGGAACGAGGCGCCCAGCGGGACCAGCAGGATGTCGGCCGCCGCCAGCGCGTTGATGGTCAGGTAGCCAAGCGCGGGGGGCGTATCGAGGATGATGATGTCATAGCTTTCCAGGATGCCGTCATTGGCCAGCGCATTGCCGAGCGCATCCCAGAGCGGCCAGCCGCGCAGGCCCATGCGCCAGACCGGCACCTGGAATTCGGCCCAGTAGAGGTTCAGCTGCGCGCCGAGCAGGTCGATATTGGGCCAATGCGTCTTCTGGATCAGGTCCGTGGCAGAAAGCGTCAGCGCCTCGGTCAGGGTCTCGTCGAAGGGCAGGGGGGTTTGGCCCGCCGCCTCGCGCACCCGGTTCTCGTCCTGAAGCGCCAGCGCATAGTCCTTGGCCAGAAGCGGGAAGGCCGTGGACCATTCGTCGGCCACCTTGCCGCCCATGATCGAGGTCATGCTGCCCTGGCTGTCCAGGTCGATCACCAGCACCTTGTAGCCGTCCAGCGCCGCCGACATGGCCAGATGCGCGGCGGTCGAGGTCTTGCCGACGCCGCCCTTGAAATTGGCCACGGCGATGGTCTTGGCCGGCAGGCCCTCGGGACGCCAGGGGCGGTATTCCCGGCCGGCCGCGCCCTCGGTCGCGAAATGGTCGCGCAGGCGCAGCACGTCGTCGAGGCTGAACCATTTCGAATTGCCCTCGCCCTGGCCCTGCGGCAGGTCGGGGTTCTTGAGCAGCACGCGGCGGAAATGCGCCGGCGCCACCGGGATCAGGTAGCGGCAGACCTCCCAGGTGGAAAAGCGGCGCAGCCGCTTCCTGCCGTCGGGGGCATAACCGCGCTCGGCCAGATCCTGGCGGCCCTTGGCGGCGAAGGCGGCGGCTTTCGCGAATCGGGCCGTGTCGATAGGCTCGGAAAGACGCTGGGCCGCCTTGGCCGGGCTGATGTTGAAATAGGGGGGAAGGGGGTCTTTGCCTGAAGACATGCCGCTACCTCTGCGATGTGCTGCTTCGTTGGATATTTTGGCGAAACTATTACACATCCCCGGCCGCAAGTGAATCGTTCTGCGAGGTTTCGCAGCGAAATTCCCCCGGAATCAGGAAAAGCAGCAGCGTAAAGTTTGGATTCCTTTCAGGTCTTTAGAATCTTTACGGGTCAAGAATCCGCGGTTTTTCATAGGGATAAGGACGATAAGGCACCCGTTTACAGGTCCAAAGGCACCTGTTTGCGGGACCAGGGGCACCCGAATCCGGGAGGTGGGGCACCGATTCGCGGGAAACCGGGTTTCCACATGCGGGATCGGCCGGAAGGCGCGGTTTTCTGCCTGTTTCGGCCCCAAGACCCGACTCCTGCGCCCTGTAAACGGGTGCCTTTCGCGGCCGGAAGCAGCAAAGGCACCCGTCTTCGGGATGGCGTTTCGCGGATCATGGGAACCCGGATGACTGTTGTGGCGAGGTACCTGATCGGGCATAATCCGCATAACGACAAGAAGGGCAGGGCGATGGGGGATATTCCTCGCGACCAGCTTTCGGGCGCGCTGCGCCGGGGGGCGGTCAAGAAGCATGTGGCGGCGATCCATGTCTCGGGCAAGCTGACGCTGTTGCAGCGCAAGCTGTCCAACGTCCTGCTGCTCAATGCCTATGACACGCTGATCAGCCGCGCGCGCCACCAGATCGACGCGCGCACGCTGTGCCTGATGATCGGCTATAACAGCAACGACATGGAGACGCTGAAGCAATCCCTGCGCGGCCTGGCCGAGACGGTGGCCGAATGGGACATGCTGGACGAAAAGGGCCAGCAGGAATGGGGCGTGTCGAGCCTGCTGAGCTATGCCAAGCTGAAGGGCGGGATCTGCGAATATGCCTATTCCCCGGCGCTGGCGGAAAAGCTGCACGACCCCAAGGTCTTTGCGCTGATCAACCTGAACATCCAGCGCCGCTTCACCAGCGGCCATGCGCTGGCGCTTTACGAGAATTGCTATCGTTTCGTCAGGACCGGCTCGACCGGCTGGTGGCCCTTGGACCTGTTCCGGCGGCTGATGGGGGTCGAGGGCTCGGCCTATTACGAGACCTTCAAGCACCTGAACGCCAAGGTCATCAAGCCCGCCGTGGACGAGGTGAACCGCACCAGCAACATCCTGGTCACGCCCGAGACGAGGAAGCAGGGCAGGGTGGTGACGGAAATCCGCTTTCGCATCAAGGAGAACCCGCAGCTGGCGATCCTGGACATGGACGACGGCGAGGGGATGCGGCACGGCGCCGTCTATGCCCGGCTGCGCGGCCTGGGGGTCAGCGACCGGCTGGCGCGGCAATGGCTGACCGCGCATGGCGAGGAGCAGGTGCTGGAAAAGCTGGATTATGTCGAGACGCGCAAGAACGTGAAAAGCAAGCTCGGCTACCTGACCGCGGCGCTGGAGGGGAATTTCGGCGCGACGCCCGAGCGGGCAGGGGAGGCGGCCCCCAATCCGCGGGCCGAGCGGCTGCGCCGCATCCTGGACGCGGTCAAGGCCCGCACCCCCACCCAGCGCGATGCCGACAAGCGGCTGTTCCTGGCGCAGCTGTCCGATGCCCGCATGCGCGAGGATTTCGAGAAGCACGGCTGGATGTCGCCGCTGAACGCCATCCGCATCGCCGCCTTCTGGGAAGAGATGTCCCCCGGATTGCTGGAGGGGCTGGACGAGGTCTGAGGGCCGCGCCTAGCCCGGCAGGGCCTTGTCGCGGTCCTGCGGCTGGCCGTCCTCTGCCGCGCGTTTCAGCCCGGCCAGCATGGCGGCGGCATGGGCGGCATAGGGGCCGATCCAGCGGTCCTGCAGGGCCTGGATCGGCAGCGCGTCCAGGTGGTTCCACCTTTCGCGGCCGCGGCGCTCGACCACGACCAGCCCGGCCGCCTCCAGCACCCGCAGGTGCTGCATGACCGTGCAGCGGTCCAGCTGCGGCATCGCCTCGCACAGCCCGCCGGTGGTCTGCGGCCCCGCCTTGAGCCGGTCGAGCAATTGCCGCCGCACCCGGTGCCCCAGCGCCTTGAACAGCGCGTCGTCCTGATCTTCTGTTGACATGTTATAGTTCTATAACATTATGGGATGCAGGACAAGGGCGGACAGAACCAGGAGGATCGTCGCATGGAACTGAAATTCACCGTCAGCGGCCGGATCGCGAAGCCGGTCGGCGAGGTGTTCGAGGCCGTGGTGAACCCCGACAGCCTGTCGCAGTTCTTCACCACCGGCGGGGCGAGGGGGCGGCTGGCCACCGGGGCCGAGGTGAGCTGGGATTTCCACGATTTCCCCGGCGCCTTTCCGGTGCTGGTGCAGGAGGTGGTGCCCAACGAGCGTATCGTCCTGCAATGGGAGGCCGAGGGCGAGCCGCGCATCTGGACCACCGTGACCATGACCTTTCACCCGCTGGAGGACGGGCGCACGCTGGTGCGGATCAGCGAATACGGCTGGCCCGAGACCGAGGCCGGGCTAAGGGGCTGCCTGGGCAATTGCGAGGGCTGGACCGGGATGCTTTGCGCGATGAAGGCATGGCTGGAACACGGCATCAAGCTGCGCGAGGGCTTCTACAAATAGGCCGGGCGGCTTGGCGCGGGCCGTTCCGGCGCCGGCGCCTAGCCTTGCCGGCGGTCCATCAGGCCGGCGCGGTGCAGCCTGCGGTAGAAGGTCGAGCGGTCGATCCCGGCCAGCCGCGCCGCCGCCGAGACATTGCCGCGGCACCGTTCCAGGAATGCCAGCAGTTCGGGCCCGGATTGCGGGTCGGGCTGCGCCGCGGGGCCGGCGATATGGCAGGGCAGGTCGCCCGGCTCGACCGGCCGGCCTTCGCAAAGCGCCGCGCATAATTCGCAGACATTGATGATCTCGCGCACATTGCCCGGCCAGTCATGGGCCAGCAGCCGCTGCCGGGCGGCTTGCGTGAAGCCGACCCTTTCCTCGGTGGCGGCGGCGATGCGGTCGATCAGCCATTCCAGGTCGCGGCGCGCGCGCACCGGGGGCACGTCCAGCACCAGCCCGTTCAGGCGATAGAACAGATCCTGGCGGAAGCTGCCCTCGGCCACCTGCGCGGCCAGGTCGCGATGCGAGGCCGAGATGACGCGGATGTCCACCGGCTCGACGCGGGTTCCGCCGACCGGCAGCACCTCGTGCTCGGCCAGAACGCGCAGCAGCCGGGCCTGCAGGGGCAGGGGCATGTCGCCGATCTCGTCCAGGAAAAGCGTGCCGCCATGCGCCTCGCGGATCAGGCCCTTCTTGCCGCGGGCATGGGCGCCGGTGAAGGCGTTCGGGACATAGCCGAACAGCTCGGATTCGATCAGCGCCTCGGGCAGGGCGGCGCAGTTGATGGCCACGAAGGGGCCGCGGCGGCGCGAGGACTGGTGCATCGCGCGGGCGATGAACTCCTTGCCGGTCCCGGTTTCGCCGCGCAGGATCACGCTGATCTTGCGGTCCACCACCTTGGCGGCGCGCTCGGCCAGGTGCTGCATGGCGGGATCGCCGCCGTGGATGGCGCGCAGGGGGGCGGGCAGGGCCGTGGCGGCGGTACTGCGCGGCGGGGCGGCGGGCGGCACGGCGCGGGCAAAGAGGATGCCGCCCGACTGCATCTCCAGCACCCCCTCGACCGGGGCCTGGGCCGCCGACAGCACCGGCAGATCCTCGAAGTCGTGGGCAAAGACATCGCTGAAGGGGCGGCCGATCAGATCGCCCCTTACCAGCTCATGCGCGTTATGCGTCATGCCGGTGATGCGGCCGTCCGCCCCGACCGCCACCGCCGCCATCGGGTCCACGTCCAGAAATTCGGGCGAGGGATGCAGGCGCAGGATCCAGTCCGAGCGATGATTGCAGGCCAGGTTGGCCATCTCGATGCGGCGGGCGCAGGATTTCATCACCTCCAGCGTCAGCGCCTGGCTGATCTTGTCCTGCGGCGCTTGCAGATGCGACAGGTCCAGCACGCCCAGCAGGTTGCCGCGGCTGTCGTGGATCGGTACCGCCGTGCAGGACAGCGGCGTCAGCGTCACGTCGAAATGATCGCTGCGATGCACGGTGATCGCCTGGCCCGAGGCCAGGCAGGCGCCGACCCCGTTGGTGCCGACATCGCGCTCGTGCCATTCCGAGCCGGTGATCAGCCCGGCATGGCGCAATTCGCGATCCAGCTGCGCATCGCCGATGGCGTCCACGGTCACGCCCCGCGCATTGGCCAGCAGCAGCACATAGCCCATCGAATTGACCCGGCGATAGAGATCCTCCATCCCGTGCCGGGCCATGCGCAGCAATTCCTCGGATTCCTGGCGGTGCTGGCGCAGCTCGCCCTGGGTGACGATGCGCGGCCCCAGGTGCCGGGTCGGGTCGAGCCGGTGTTCGTTCACGCAGCGCCGCCAGGACGCCAGAACATCCGGGTCGCGGCGCGAGGATTGCCCTTCGGCCGCGCGAAAGATTTCAAGGACATGCGTCCCCGTGTCCTGCATTCCTCCCATCGGCTCCTCCCAAAGCCCGGCGCGACGATAGCACGGCTTGGCCGCGCCGGGGTGGAAAACTTTGCCGCGGCGGCGGGACTCAGCGGGACAGGTCGATCAGGATCTTGAGCTGGGTGCCGGCGGGGTCCAGCAGCGCCTCGAACCCCTCGGCCACGGCCTGGTCCAGCGCGATGCGCCTGGTCACAACCCGGCTGGCCGGAATGGCGCCCGAGGCGATCAGCTCGATGGTGCGCGGCCAGCCATGGGTCGGATAGCACCACGAGCCGCGGATCTCGGCATCCTTGAAGGTCAGCTGGAAGAAATCCACGCTGCCCTTGCCCGGATGCAGCCCGGTCTGCACGATCACCCCCTGCTTGCGCAGCGCGTCGAGGCAGGATTGCAGCGCCCGTTCGTTGCCGACGCATTCCAGCGCCACGTCGCAGCCGAGGCCGCCTTCGGTGCCGGCGCGCACCCGCTCGCCCACATCCTCGCGCGCCGGGTTGATGGCGACGACACCCGGCACCACCTCGGCGGCGAGCGCCAGCCGCGTGTCGTTCACGTCCGAGACGAACAGCCGCGTCGCGCCGAAGGCCCGCGCGGTCAGCAGCGCCAGGATGCCGATGGGGCCGGCGCCCGTGACCAGCACCGAGTTCCCCGCCGTGATCCGGCCGCGGTCGCAGGCATAGACGCAGACGGCGGTCGGCTCGACCAGCGCGGCCTCTTCGTCGGTCATGCCGTCGGGGATCTTCTCGACATTGTAGTCGTTGAGCAGCGCCATCTCGGCCATGCCGCCCGAGACCCAGGACAGCCCGACCAGCGCCAGGCTGCCCGAGAGGTTGTGCCAGCCCCGGTCGGCGAAATATTCGCCGCCGCGCGGCATGATCAGCGGCTGCACCGCCACCCGGTCGCCGGGCGCGACCTTGGTCACGCCCTCGCCCACCGCCACGACCTCGCCGCCGAATTCATGGCCCAGCACCTGCGGGCCATGGGCGCCGGAATAGGGATGCGGCTGGGTGGGGATGAAGATCGGGCCCGAGGCATATTCGTGCAGGTCGGTGCCGCAGATGCCGACGAAGCGGTTTCGGATCAGCACCTGGCCGGGGCCGGGCCGGGGCGGTTCGGGGATGTCCACGATCCGCAGATCCCTGGCGGCGTGGAAACGCAATGCTTTCATGGGGATGCCTCACAATTCGTCATAGGCGGCCAGCGCCTTGGCGGCATAGACCGTGCCCGGCCCGCCGGACATCTCGATGGCGATGGCAAGAACCTCGACGAACTCGTCGCGGCTGGCGCCATGGGCCTTGGCCTCGGCGGTGTGGAAGATGATGCAATCCTCGCAGCCGCGCCCGATGGCGACGGCGATGGCGATCATTTCCTTCATGGCGGGGCTGACCTTGCCCTCGCGGTTGGCGGCGAGCATCAGCCCGCGAAAGGCCGACATGGTCTTGCCGTCGGCCTTGTAAAGCGCGGCGGCGCGCGCGTTCATCTCGGCCAGTTTCTGTTTCGCGCTCATAGCAGCACCATGCCGCCGTCGACGACCAGGCTTTGCCCGGTCATGTAGTCCGACCCGGCCGAGGCGAGGAAGATCGAGACGCCGGCCAGATCCTCGGGGCGCGAGGGGCGGCCCAGCAGGATGTCGGCGGAAAAGCCCTCGAAAGCCTCGTTGTCGCGGCTGGTCAGCCCCTCGTCCTTGAAGCCCTTGTCGATCAGCTTCCACATGTCGGTGGCGACCACGCCGGGGCAGATGGCGTTGACGCAGATGCCGTGCTTGCCGAAGGCGCGGGCCGCGGCCTGGGTCAGCGCCACCACGGCGAACTTGCTGGCCGAGTAATGCGCCAAGGGCTCGTAGCCCTGCTTGCCGGCGATCGAGGCGGTGTTGACGATCTTGCCGCCGCCGCCCTGGGCGATGAACTGCCGTGCCGCCTCCTGGATGCCGATCAGCACGCCCATGGCGTTCACGTCCATGACGCGGTGCCAGTCGTCCTCGGTGATGTCGTTGAACGGCTTGACCTGGGCGATGCCGGCATTGTTGAACATGGCATCCAGCCGGCCATGTTCGGCGACGGTGCGGGCGATCAGCGCGCGCGTGCTGGCGCGGTCGGTCACATCGACGGCAAGGCCGATGGCCTGCCCGCCCGCCTCGCGGATCTCGGCGGCGGTGGTTTCGGCGGTATCGGCGGCGATGTCGGCGATCACCACCCGGGCGCCGGCCTGCGCCAGCCCCTCGGCGATGGAGCGGCCGATGCCGCGGCCGGCGCCGGTGACGATGACCACGCGGCCTTCGACGGAATTGCTCATCTCTCTCCTCCCATTGCAAGGGGCCGCCCCCGAGGGGACGGCCGGCGGATCAGGCGATGAAGTCGCGGATCAGGCGGTTGACCTCGGCCGATTGCTCCATCTGCACCATGTGGCCGGCGTCCGGGATGACATGGCGCGACGCCCCCGGCAGGCTTTCGGCATGGGCGGCGGGGATGATCGCATCGGCCTCGCCCCAGATCACCTGGGCGGGGACGCCCGAGGCGGCCAGCGCCTCGGCCAGTTGCTCGGCCTGCCGGCCCTCGCGGAACAGGTTTCCGGCCAGTTCGGCCAGGAAATCCTGCACCCCGTCGAGGCGCTTGTATTTCAGCAGGTCCTCGACCATCGCGCGGCTGACCAGCGACTGGTCCCTGAACAGATGCGCCAGCACCGGCTTCAGGTCCTTGCGCCCGGCGGCCTTCACGAAGCCGTCGATGTAATCGGCATTGATCTCGGATCCGAGGCCCGCCGGACAGATCAGCGTGACCGAGGCCGCGCGTTCGGGGTGCCGGGCCGCCAGCGTGCCGGCGACCAGCCCGCCCATGGAATGACCGGCCAGATGCGCCCTGTCCGCGCCGATATGGTCGAGGAAGGCCAGGACGGTTTCCACCATCAGCCCCAGCCCCGCCGGGCGCGCCGATTTCACCGACTGGCCATGGCCGGGCAGGTCCAGCGCATAGACCGGCGCCGATTCCGCCAGCGCGTCGATGTTGAACAGCCAGTTGTCCAGATCGCCGCCGAAGCCGTGGATCAGCACCAGCGGCGCGCCCTCGCCCGGACGCTCGGCATAGCGGATGCGGCCCATGGGCAGGTCGGCATATTGATAGGCGGGTCCGGCATCCTCGTCCTCGTCGCCGGCCGAGGGGGCCTGATAGGCGGCGACATAGGCGTCGATTTCCGCGTCGGGCACCGATTCCGGCGCCATCACCGCCAGCAGCGCGCGCACCGGATAGGTCTCGCCCTCGATGCCGACGCGGCGGCGCAAGAGGCCCCCGTCGGCGGCCTCGACCACATTGGCGATCTTGTCGGTCTCGACATCCATGATCTCGTCGCCGGGCTTGATCTCGGCGCCCTCGGCCACGTGCCAGGCCGCCAGCTTGCCCTCGCGCATCGAGAGCCCCCATTTCGGCATCAGGATCGGGGTGATGTCTGCCATGTCAGTTCTCCAGCGTCTTGCGGACGGCCGCGGCGATGCGCTCGGCCGAGGGCACATAGGCGTCCTCCAGCGAGGGCGAGAAGGGCACCGGCGCATGCGGCGGCGTCACCATCTGGATCGGTGCCTTGAGGGCGCCGAAGGCGTCCTGCGCCACGGTGGCGGCGATGTCGGCGGCGATGGAACAGCGCGGGTTCGCCTCGTCCACGCAGACCAGCCGGCCGGTCGCCTCGACGCTTTCCAGCACCGTGTCCATGTCGATGGGCGAGAGCGTGCGCAGGTCGATCACCTCGGCGTCGACGCCGTCCTTCTTCAGCATCTCGGCGGCTTCCAGCGCGCGGCCGACCATCTGGCCATAGGTGACGATGGTGGCGTCGCCGCCCTCGCGGACGATGTTCGCCTCGCCGAAGGGGATGGCATAGGGCTCCTCGGGCACATCCGCCGTGCTGGCGTAGAGGTTCTTGTGTTCGAGGAAGATCACCGGGTCGTTGTCGCGGATCGCCTGGATCAGCAGCCCCTTGCAGTCATAGGCGTTCGAGGGGCAGACCACCTTGAGGCCGGGGATATGCGTGAACAGCGGCGTCAGCATCTGGCTGTGCTGGGCGGCGGCGCGGAAGCCGGCGCCGCACATCGCCCGGATCACCACCGGGGTTTCCGCCTTGCCGCCGAACATGTAGCGGAATTTCGCCGCCTGGTTGAAGACCTGGTCCAGGCAGACGCCGATGAAATCGACGAACATCAGTTCCGCCACCGGCCGCAGCCCCGCCGTCGCCGCGCCGATGGCGGCGCCGACATAGGCGCTTTCCGACAGCGGCGTGTCGATCATCTGCTTCGGGTGCTTGGCGTAAAGCCCCTTGCTGACGCCAAGGACGCCGCCCCAGGCGTCATCCTCGCCCTGCGCGCCGGCGCCGCCGACGATATCCTCGCCCATCATGATCACGGTGGGGTCGCGGCTCATCTCCTGATCCAGCGCCTCGTTCACCGCGTCCTTCATGCTGATGATGCGTGCCATGGTAATTCCTCCCTCAATAGCTCACATAGACGTCGGCGGTCAGTTTCGCGGCCTCGGGCAGCGGCGCGGCGATGGCCTCGGCCACGGCCTCGTCGATCAGCGCCGCCACCTCGGCGTCGATGGCATCGAGCTCGGCATCCGAGATCACCCCGGCCTCGGTCACTTTCTGGCGGAACAGCTTCAGGCAATCGTTGTGGGCGCGGTTGTATTCGTTCTCGCCCGGCGCCTTGTAGGTCTGGGCGTCGCCTTCGAAATGGCCGAAGAAGCGCACGTTCTTGCATTCCAAGAGCGTCGGCCCGGCGCCTTCGCGGGCGCGGCGGATGACCTCGCCCGCCGCCTCGTGGACGGCGAAGAAATCCAGCCCGTCCACGGTGATCCCCGGCATGCCGAAGCCGGTCGCCCGGTCCACGTAGCTGTCCGAGGCGGTGGCGTAATCGACCGAGGTCGATTCGGCATAGCCGTTGTTTTCCACCACGAAGATCACCGGCAGGTTCCAGATCGCGGCCAGGTTCATGCTTTCCAGCACCGTGCCCTGGTTCGAGGCGCCGTCGCCGAAGAAGGTGATGCCGACGCCGTCATGGCCCAGCTTCTGCGCCGCCAGCGCCGCGCCGCAGACCAAGGGCGCCCCGGCGCCCAAGATGCCGTTCGCGCCCATCATCCCCAAGGACAGGTCGGCGATATGCATCGAGCCGCCCTTGCCGGCGCAGCAGCCGGTGGCCTTGCCATAGATCTCGGCCATCATCGCCTTGACGTCGACGCCCTTGGCGATGCAATGGCCATGGCCGCGATGGGTCGAGGCGATGCGGTCGCGGTCGTGCAGATGCATCATGATGCCGACCGCCGTCGCCTCTTCGCCGGCATAGAGGTGGACGAAGCCGGGGATCTCGCCGCGGGCGAAATCGACATGCAGCCGTTCCTCGAAATCGCGGATGGTGCGCATCTTGCGATAGGCGTCCAGAAGCTGCTCTTTCGGCAGCGGAAACGGATTGGACATGAACTCCTCCCTTATGGTTCAGTCTGGGTTGCGGATGAACAGCCCGGCCGCGGCCGCATGGGCCATGCAGGCGGGCACGTCGATGGTGCGGAAGGCGTCGGGCACCAGCCGCACCGAGACCCGGTCGCCTTCGGTGAATGTCAGCTCGCGCTCGCCGTCGAAGGCCAGCGTGCCGGCGCGGATCGAGGGGGCATGCGCCCGGCCCGGTGCCATGCGCGCGACGCCGGCGATGCCCAGCCGGTCGATCAGCCCCGGCGCGATGGGGGCAAGCAACTGGCGCGGCGCGTCGGGCGACAGGCGGATATGGCGGCCCTCGGGCGTGGCGCGGTCCACCGGGTCGCAAAGCCCGGCGATCGCGGACATGCCGATGGCCTGCGGCAGGCCGAAGGTCACGAACAGGTCGCGAAAGCCCGTCGTCTTCCAGATGGCGCGGGCGCCGACGAAACGGTCCTCGACCACGGCGACATCGACCAGCGCGATCTCGCGCCGGTCGCCCATCGCGACCTCCAGCCATTTGTTCGGGCGCAGCGCCACGTCCGGGGGCACCTGTCCGGTCGCGGCCAGCCCCACGGCCAGGCCGGTGATCGTCGGCTCGCGCAGCTCCGGGAAGGCGTTGTTGGTGCCGGTCGAGACGCCCGCCACCGGCACGCTGCCGCAGGCCCCCACGACGACGCGGTTGGTGCCGTCGCCGCCCAGCACCACGATGGCCGCGACGCCTTCGGCCGCCATCATCCGGGCGGCGCGGGCGCTGTCCTCGGGCGTGGCGGTGACGGGCATGTCCAGGTAGCGCAGCTGCGGGAAATTGGCGTGGCCCAGCCGCGCCTCGCGCCGGATGCTGCGTTCCAGGTGAAAGCGGATGCCGCCGTTTTCCGGCATGACCAGCACTTCCTCGACCCCGGCCGCGGCCAGCCCGGCCATCATGCGCAGCACGATATTGGCGCGGTCGTTGATGGGCAGGTTGCCCGCATGCGAGATCACCCGCCGGATGTCGCGGGCCGAAATCGGATTGGCGATGATGCCGACCTTGACCATGTCCGTCCTCCCTGACCATCATGCAAGCAACGACCGTGCCAGGGTCTGCAAGGCGGGATTTCCGGGGATTGCGGGGCGCGGGTGTCGCAGCGGCTGCAACACCTGTCGCGCCACGGGGCAGGGAGGCAGGACCATGCAAAGGCAAGAGCCGCGCCAGATCAGGGGCCTGTCGCTGAGCCAGCAGATGCGGCTGTCGCTGGAGGTGCTGCGCATGGACGGGGCCAGGCTGCGCCGGCGCCTGCGCCACGAGGCGGCGGCCAATCCCTTGCTTGCCCTGTCGGCGGGGCCCGAGCCTGCGGCGGTCGTCTCGGGGCGGCAGGCGCTGCTGGAGCAGGTCGGGCTGATGCGCCTTGGCCCCGAGGAGGCGCGCATCGCCCGCGGCCTGGTGTATTGCCTGGACGAGCGCGGCTGGATCGCCGACCCGTTGCCCGAGATCGCCGGCTGGCTGTCCTGCAGCGCCGCGGCGATCGAGGCGCTGCTGCCCCGGCTGCAGGGGCTGGAGCCGCCCGGCGTCTTTGCCCGCTCGCTGGCCGAGCATCTGCGGCTGGGGCTCGAGGCGGCCGGGCGCTATGACCCGATGATCGCGACGCTTCTGGACCGGCTGGACCTGGCGGCGGCGGCGGATCTTGCCGCCATCGCCGGCCATTGCGGCTGCGACCTGGAGGATGCGGCGGGGATGCTGGAGGATCTGCGCCGGCTGGCCCCCTGTCCGCTGTCCGACGACCCGGCGCCGGCGCCGCCCGAACTGGAGCTGACGCACGAGGGCGAGCTGCGCTGGATCGCGCCGACCGGGCTGGCGCTGCGCGATGGCGCGGCGGACGGGCCGGGCCGCATCGCCGCGCAGGCTCTGGTCGCGGCGGTCGAGGGCCGGGCGGGCACCCTGTGGCGCATCGGCCTGGCCCTGGCCGAGGTGCAGGGGCCATGGCTGCTGGGCCGGGGGCGGCTGAATCCGCTGACCATGACCGCGCTGGCCGAAAGGCTGGGGCTGGACAAGAGCACCGTCAGCCGCGCGGTCGCCGGGGTGGCGATCCGGGCGCCGCGCGGGACCGTGCCCTTGCGGGATCTGCTGCCCGCGCCGGTCAGCCCGCGCCTGCCCGGCGTGGGCCGCGAAGCCGTCCTGCGCCTGCTGGCGGCGCTGATCGAGAACTGGCCCAGGGCCGAGCCGCTGTCGGATGCGCGGCTGGCCGCGGCCCTGGCGCGGCGCGGCATGCCGCTGGCGCGCCGCACCGTCGCCAAATACCGCGCCAGCCTGGGCAAGCCGCGCCGGTAACGGGCGGCGGCGATTCCGTGCGGCGGCATCCTGCCGATGCCTCGATCCCCTGGATCGGCAAGGCGGATTCGCCGGGACGGGGGCCTTTGCGATGCGTGCCGCCGCGTCGGGCCGGCGGGCCGGCCTGCAATTCAGGGTTTTCCAATCAACAATTTGCGATGCCGGGCTCGTGGCGGTGCCGGCAATATCCAGCAACGCATCCAGGCAGGAGAAGATGCCGCCCCATAAGGGGTTTCGCCCCCGGATGGAGACCCGCATCCACGGGTTGCGGACCCTGGCGCCGCTGTCCTTCCGCCGCTTTTGCGGCGCGATCGCCGATGTCTGGTCGGTGCGGGGCGAGGCGGGCGGCGGCGGGCTCTACATCGCGCCGGACCCGCGCATCGTGATCTTCCTGGGCGAGGCACCGCCGCCGCTGGCGCTGCGCACCGGCGCGGACAAGGCCGAGCATCGCGGCATCCAGGCGCTGCATGTCCCGGCCGGCCTTCCGCTGCGGAGCCGCATCGAGGCGCGGCATGAAAAGATGCACCTGGGCTTTCACCTGGAAAGCGGTGCCTTGCAGCAGCGGCTGGCGGCCGCGAACATCCGGCCGGACCTGTCCGTGCCGCGGCTGATCGGGCAAGCGGCAGCCTGGCCGACCTTGCCCAGCTGGCGGCCGACGCGGTCCGGTCCCCGCGCCGGGGCGACATGCTGATCGATGCGCTGCTTTCGGCCACCTTGGGCGAGATCTTCGCCACCGAAGCCGAAACCGGGCCATCCGCCCCGGTCAGCGGCGGGCTTTCCCTGCGCAGGATGGCCGCCCTGGAACGCCACCTGCACCAGAACCTGAACCGCCATGTCACGGTGGCCGGGATGGCCGGGCTTTCGGAAAGCCGGTTCTTTCACGCCTTCAAGCAATCGTGCAACGAGACGCCGCAGCGTTGGCAGGCCAGCCTGCGGCTGAACGCGGCCTGCGAGATGATGCGCGATACGGCCCTGTCGCTGGCCGACATCGCCTATGCGACGGGCTTTGCCGACCAAGCGCATCTGTCGCGCGCCTTCCGCGCCGCCCATGGCATGCCCCCTTCGGTCTGGCGCCGCATCGCATTGCAGGATTCCTGAACAAAACCCAGTGGTCCCGTTCAAGACAGCCGCGGAATACCCGAGTTCATAGCTCGGAAACTTTCGCGGACAGAACAGGTCAAGATGAACAAAGCCCAACCGCTCCTTCTCGGTGTCAGCGTGTTTGCCGTCGCGCCGACCAGCGCCTTCGCCCAGGACCAGCAGGATCCCCGCCAGGCCTTCATGGGGGCGAT
Organism: Paracoccus sp. P2; assembly: GCF_046335115.1. Lineage (NCBI taxonomy): Bacteria > Pseudomonadati > Pseudomonadota > Alphaproteobacteria > Rhodobacterales > Paracoccaceae > Paracoccus > Paracoccus sp. P2. The sequence continues at coordinate 38,812 of NZ_JBGOSN010000031.1, forward strand.
CGTGCTGGACACCGTTGCCATCGCGGGGTTTGAAAACCCCCAGCGCGCCGCTGGCGGGCAGGGTCGTACGTTCCTTGGCCATCACCAAGACCGGCCGGCCGATCCTGGCGACGCAATCCTCGGTCTCGGTCGTGCCGCGCGCCCAGATCGAAGAGCAGGGCGCGACGAACCTTTCCGAGGCGCTGAGCTATTCCGCCGGCATCGTGACCGGGAATTATGGCGGCGATCCGCGATTCGACAGCCTGTTCCTGCGCGGCTTCAACCTGGAGAACGACAAGTTCCTGGACGGGCTGCGGCTGATGCGCGCGACCCAGTTCCCGACCAGCGCCCCGGTCTTCGAGCTTTACGGGCTGGACCGGGTCGAGGTGCTGCGTGGCCCGGCCTTGGTGTTTTACGGGGCGGGATCGCCGGCGGGCCTGGTCAACATGGTGCAAAGCGCGCCCCCGCAACCATCTTTACTTGCGATCCACCCCGCTCTCCGGCGGGGTTTTTCGTTTGCGCGGAAATCTCAAGGATTCCAGCAAGATCGCCCTGAACGTCGATCTCAACCTTGCCGTCGACGGGCGTCAGCACGATCTTGTCCACCAATGAGCGCAGGATGTCCGCCGCCTCGATCCGCTTCTCTTCCTCTTCGTCCTGCAAGGCTTCATAGAGCTGCTGGACCCGCTTGCGGTATTGCAGCGCCATCGAGGGGTGCAGCAGGGGCGGGGGCTCGTCGGCACTGGCCAGGAAATCCTGCAACTCCACCTTGCGGGCGCGCAGCTTGTCGCCGCGCTCCTTGACGGCCTCGATCGAGATGGCGTCCCGCATATAGAGGTCCATCAACTTCTCTTCCTCGCGGGCGATCCGCTTCAACTCGGCCTCGGCCTTGTCGATGCCAGCGCCGCTTTCCATGCGCAGCCGGTTGGTCTCCCTCGTATAGGCGTCGCAGAACTCGGCGAAGAGATCGGGATCGACAAGGCGGGTGCGCAGCGCGTTCAGCACCCGCGCCTCCAGCTCGTCGCGGCGGATGTTCATCCGGTTGTCGCAGGTGCCCTTGTTGCGCGCGGTCGAGCAGCCGATCAAGTCCTTCGAGATCGCCGAATAGCCGCCGCCGCAGCAGGCGCACTTCGTCAGCCCCGAAAACAGGTATTTGGGCCGCCGCCGGTAGTTCACCTTGCGCACGTCGGCGTTGCCGCGCGCGTCCCGCGCGACGGTATTGGTCTTCTGCCGCGCCTTCACGGCGTTCCAGAGATCGTCGTCGAGGATGCGCAGTTCCGGCACCTCCTGGATCACCCAGTCCTCTTCCGGATTGAGCCGGGCTTGGCGCTTGCCGGTATCGGGATCCTTGACGAAGCGCTGGCGGTTCCAGACGATCCTGCCGACATACATCTCGTTGTTGAGGATGCCGTTGCCGCGCTTCGGGTTGCCGTTGATGGTGCTGAAGCCCCAGTCTCCGCCCGAGGGGGCGGGGATGCCGTCCCTGTTCAGGGCGACGGCGATGGCCTTGGCCGATTTGCCGGCGGCATAGTCGCGGAAGATTTGGCGCACCACCTCGGCCTGCGCCGCGTTGATCATCCGGTCGCCGCGGATCGGCTCGCCGTTGCCATCGAACGTCTTCACCACGTCGTAGCCGTAGGAATTGCCGCCGCCGGACTTGCCCGCCTCGACGCGCCCGCGCTGCCCGCGCCGGGTCTTGTCCGCCAGATCCTTCAGGAACAGCGCGTTCATCGTGCCCTTGAGGCCGACATGCAACTCGCTGATCTCGCCCTCGGACAGCGTGAACATCCTCACGTCGGCATAGCGCATGCGCTTGTAGATGCCGGCGATGTCTTCCTGGTCGCGGCTGATCCGGTCCAGCGCCTCGGCCAGCACCAGGTCGAAGCGGCCGCGCGTCGAATCCATGACAAGCGCCTGGATGCCGGGACGCCGGATCATGCTGGCGCCGGAGATGGAATGGTCGGAATATTCCTCGACCACCTGCCAGCCCTCCTTCTCGGCCCGCAAGCGGCACATGCGGAACTGATCGGCGATCGAGGCCTCGCGCTGTTGGTCGGAGGAATAGCGGGCGTAGACGGCAACCTTCATGGCGGCTCTCCCTGTCGGATCAGGAGGCGCCGGGTTCGCTTGCTTTCCGCTGCGCCTCGAAATTGTCTCTGGCGGCCTGTCTGCCCAGCAGGCGCACCAGTCTGACGAGGCGCGGGTCGGGATTGCCGCGCGGCGTGAAGCCGAGTTCCGGCTCGCCGAGCAGCAGGGCGTCGAGCAGCGCCTCGCGTTCGCTCCGCGTCATCGTGGCCTGGGTTCGGGAAGCTGGCAAGGTCATAATCGCCAGCATCGGCACAGAGATCCGCTTAAGCAATGGAAATCGCTGTGGAATAATCGGCGGTGAATGGCATGGGCCGGGATGCGACAGGGCAGGGTGGCGTAGAGCGGCGCGTTCCGGCGTCGTGCAATGACTTGCCGGAATCCGGGATCAGCGCAACCGATGCCGGCGCCAGACCTCGATCATCCAGCCCAGCATCACCGCGTTCAGCACATGCCACAGGAAATGCGTGCCGAAGGGCAGGGTGCCGCACAGGGGCTGATCCAGCGTGCGGAAGGTCAGCGAGACGATCAGGATGCCGGCGCCGATGGCGAGGCCGCGCGCCGTTTCCGGCAGGCGATTGCGCAGCAGCACCGCATAGACCAGGATCAGCAATGGCACCGGCGCATAGCTTGCCGAGGAGCCGAGGCCGGGGATCATCGCGAAGATCGGCACCGTCGCGGCGGCATAGGGGATGAAGCCCGCCGTCACCAGGGCGGCGATCCAGGGACGCGCACCGAAATAGTCGCGTGTGGCGGCGAAGACATAGAGCAGGATGAAGCCGAGGATTGGCAGCACGTCCATCAGCCCGGTCAGCCGGTTGGCATGGGTGTGGAACAGCCAGGAGCCGAGGCCGATCACGAACAGGACCGCCGCCAGTGCCCGGCCCATCGCCATTTCCGGCCCGCGCAGCCGCGGCCACAGGACCAGGGCGGCGATCAGGAAGGCCATGTTGGTCAGCGCATTGATCGGCTCCGACCAGTAGTCTGGGCCCGTCCGTTCGCAATAGGCGTCCACAGGGGCAAGCCAGCTCATCGGAAGCCTTCCGGACACAGGCCAGGACGCAGCCTTGTACGGTGCGGTGCCTGAGGTGGTGCCGGTTTCTGAGACAGGGGCATAAGGTGGATCGACCGATGAAAAGGACGATCCAGCATGAAGACACGCAGACGGTTTACGGCCGAGTTCAAGGNGGACCAGTAATCCGGGCCGGTCCGTTCGCAATAGGCGTCGACAGGGGAAAGCCAAGTCATCGGAATGCTTCCGGACAAAGGTCAGGATGCAGCTGTGCGGGGCGCAGTGCCCGCGAGGCCGGGGCGATATCCGTGATCATCCATTGTCGTCCATCCAGGCTCATCGTCCCCGTGCAGGATACGGACCCAGGCGAAGGAAGGTAAGTGCTGCGCTGTTGTGAAGGTGGATCGCCACACAGGGCGGGAAGCGGAAGTTCGCCGCGCCTTGGACGAACGGCAGCTATACTGCAGTGTGCAGGCATGGCGTTTGTGGTGTCAGACCCGGGTACGCACAGTGCGGCCAGCATTTGCCGACGTCGGGAATTGTTGGCAACCCATCGTAATATGTGCAAGCATGTTAATGTATTATGATCGCAAGAAATTATGGCGGAAGAGTAATGCCAGAAAGCACGATTTTAGAGAAGCTGGCTTACATCACGGGCGTTGGTATTTGGCATGGCCACAAACCTGAGAGCCCTGATGCCGATTTCGCAAGCAAGACCATTGTCTATGGGTTTAACGGAACAGGGAAGACCAGCCTGTCCCGCGTCTTCTCCTCACTGGAAGCAAACGCTCCGGTCGATGGCCTCGGCAAGGGTGCGTCGTTCAAGGTCAAGTTTTCCGACGGCACTACCGCGACAGAAGCCGATTTCATGCATCCGCTCGGAAACCACCTCTTAGTCTTCAACTCGGACTTCATTTCCCGAAACTTCCGGTGGGACGAAGGTTCGGCGTTGCCGATCTTCCATATCGACGAAGAGAACATCGAAAAGGTGAACGAGCTTCGCCAGCTGGAAGCCGATCTGGAAACTGCCTCACCCGAGGCTCGCGCAGCCAAGACAAGGCAGGACACCGCAGAAAGAGAATACAAAGACAAAGGCACCGAGATCGGCGGACGCGTTCGCGAAGCCAGGGGCACTGGCTACACTCAGCAATTCAATAGAGGAAATGTCGATCGCGAGTACTCTGAAAAAGAGTTCACGGAACAAGACAACCTCGCGGAAGACAGGATTGACGAGTGCCGCGCAATCATTCGTCAGTCCGAGCCTCTCCCGAAAATCAACCTAGCACTCGAACTGCCGGAGAGTTTTCAGAACGAGTTGCAAACTGCTTGTGAGCTGGTGCGGCGGGACTTCTCCGCGCAGCTTTCGTCTGACCTCACTGCCCACCCCAACATGTTGGCGTGGGTAGCAGAAGGCCACCAATACCATGAAGAAAACCAGCTCGGGTCATGCCTTCATTGTGGCAATCAGATATCAGACCAACGAAGAAAGACCCTGGCGGCCCTGTTCAGCGAGAGCTGGCAAGAGCAAACAAACGCGGTCACAGCAGCTATTGAATGGTGCGGGCGGTCACGTTCGCTGCTCAGAGGATGGCTAGAGGGATTTCCATCGCAGTCAGCCATTCAACCCACTCTAGCCAAAGGCTTCAGCGAGGTCGAAAAGGCGTTTCGCGCTGAGCTTATTTCCACCGGCACGGCGATAAAGCAGATGCAAGAAGCGCTTGCGGAACGCCAACGGAACCCTATGGAAAGTCAAGCGGTTCCCGACAACGTGACCAAGCTCTTGGAAGCTGACTGGTTAAATGGATTCAACGATTCCAAGAACCGTTTGCTCACCGTTATCAGTGAGCACAATTCCATTAATGATCAGTTTAGGCAGCGCAAAGACGACGCCGCCAACGCGTTGAAGGGCCATGTGCTTTTCGCCGAGCAAAATTCATACCGCCAGTTGAAAAGAAAAGCGGAGGAGGCTGAAAAGGTTGCTCAAAAGGCACAAAGCACGGCGAAAGTCCTGAAAGAGAAGGCCGAAACGTTGCGCAATGCAATTCGCAAACATGGAATTGCGGCCAATGAGCTCAATAAATTACTTCACGAGTACCTCGGGCACAACTCTATCCGGTTAGAGGCAAAGGACGAAGGGTATCAATTGGTTCGCGCGGATGGCTCGATCGCGCAGAACCTCAGCGAAGGCGAGAAAACCGCGCTTACCTTCTGCTTCTTCCTAACTCAATTTGGCGCCGAAGGTCGGGACAAGAAGAAGCTCGTTGTTGTAATCGACGACCCGGTGTCGAGCCTCGACAGCAATGCCCAGACCTACGCGTTCGGCCTGATCAAGAAGCACACCAAACGTGTCGCGCAAGTCATCCTGTTAACCCATAACCTTAAGCTCATGCACATGGCGAAGCGGGCCTTCTTCCGGGGGGTCAACTTCGGCGATACGGTTCCTCAAGGATTACTTTTCGTGGATTGCCGCGACGACGGAAAAGGCAGTCGCAAGTCTGCGCTGGTGAAGATGCCGTCGCACTTGGCGAAGTACGACTCAGAATACCAATACCTTTTCTCTGTTGTGTTCGGGGCTTCAGACCAGCTGAGCACCGACTATCTGTATTTGTTGCCCAACGCGATCCGGAAACTTCTAGAGATATTCACAGCATTCGCCGCACCAGACAAATCCAGTTTCGCCGAAGCGCTATTTGACGACTCTGGGAAGATCAACGGGTTAGATCAGGCGGAAATGAACCAACTTGAGCGAGTTTGTCAAATTGAGTCGCATGGTGACATTGAAGCTGTGAATTCGCTTCCGGCACTTACCGTCGAAGAGAGCCATCGCGCAGCAAATGGCGCAATGAAATATATTCGGGAGCGTGACAGAAAGCACTACGATGCAATGCTGCGGATTGTGAAGAAACCGGTCGCCGACTGAAAGCTGGCAGTAGTGCGCCATTCAAGGCTGGATGTGGTCGCTCGCTTCGCATAGGGCGATGGGCAGCAATCGAGCTGGGAGCGACCATCCGCTGCGACAATCATGAGTGAGCGCAAAGGGCCGTGAGAGACTTGGGCGATCGGTCAGTTCCGACCGCAACATTGCTTGTATTTGCGGCCCGCCCCACAGGAGCATGGGTCGTTCCGCCCGGGCCGGGGACCGGCGTTGAACGGCATCTCGGAACGATTTGCGGGCTCCATGCGGGAAAGCTCGGGACGAGACTGATAGAGTATCGTCGCAACGCAGTTCGGGATCAGATTGGGTGCTTCAAGGTCGATTTCGTCGATCTCCTCATCCGTGAACTTGCTGTGGCCAGTGTATATTTCCTGAAGCGCCATCAAGAAGATCATCGTCGTCCGCGTCTCTTCGTCGGCCTGAGCGAGCAGTCGATCCCAAGCATCCGGTCTTAGCCCCATAGCGCGAGTGAAGCCATCGATCCAAGGCTCCCACATCACCTCATCACTGTTGGGGTCAACCTCGTAGATGGGTTCGATCCAAGGTGAGCGGGTCATCGCCTCCGCAACCGAGTTGTAGTGAGCCATGACCGCACCGACCGTGGCTTCGGCGGTTTTCTGATCGGGAAAATTTGCCTCACCTGTCTCTCCCCAGACATGGGACATCCATTCCGAGGGCGGGATCATATCCGGGCAGGCAAGAACACCGACTACGTAGCCATCAAGTTCACTGAGCGTCATGGGCATGTTCTCGATGGGCAGCGCATGCAACAGCGCGCTGAGACGCTCGAGTTCCTGATCGGACTGGTCCATAAATACCTCCCGGTGTTGCTCGGAATTTTTTACTCTGCGCGACGCCAACCCGCAATCCGCGCGAAGCCTGCTTCAAGCTCGGACAGGAAGATTGCTGCAGGCACCCCGAATGTCCGCAGTGGTGAAGCCGCGACGTAGCATCAGATCGTCGCGCCAACGTCTGCAAAGTGCCGTGAGTGCCTAAGAACTCGCTCTTGTTCACCGTGTTCCCAGCGGGTGTTATTTGCCTAACTTGATGCTAATTTCACAAAGGACCCCGAGGACCAAGCCGAAGAACACCAACGCTGAACCTTGCGAAAGCCAGAGCGCCGACTGTGCCATAGAGGTCCGATCAAAGTCGGGGGCCAGCACATCGGGGGCAACAACGAACGATCCGATGATCGCTACGATGCCAATAGCAACGGCCCCAACGCCTGCGATCCTACCAAATTTTGTGAACACCCTTCACTACTCCTCGATATAGCGAGCCACAGCGCGAAAATCAGCTCTTTTCCGCTTTCCGGGCTTGCCATGCGAGAAGGGTCGCCGCAATCACAAATGACCGTTCTGGGGAAGCCGCACCGCAGCGACCAGCTCGGGTGTGAAAGGCAGCAATGGGCCGACCTTGCCTGTCCGGGGGCAGATCGCCCGGCTCGGCCAAACCTGCCACTTGCTGTCCCGCAGCGAGTTGCTCGCGAGTCCATTGCTGCCGTTGGAGACTGATCCGGCGCAAATGATCAGCTCTGGATGTTCCGTCCACTGTTTCCAGGTGTGGTCAACCGGCTGTACTCGCCACCGAGCTGCAAGGTGAGCGTCCCGGTCGGCCTTGTTACCATGCCGACCATCCCCATGTGATGCGAATCAGGGCAGGCACCACCATCAACTGACCGTGGACGACCTGCATCCGCCCTGGCATCGCGGATATCCGGGTTTCTTCGGGGCTCGGGCAGCGGCCTCGCCATCCG
>NZ_JBGOSN010000032.1:0-44210 GCF_046335115.1 Paracoccus sp. P2
CAGAACTGCGTCCATTGCAAGACCTGCGACATCAAGGATCCCTCCCAGAACATCAACTGGACAACCCCACAGGGCGGAGACGGGCCGAACTACCCGAATATGTGATCGCCCAGGCGCCGGCCCGGCCCGCCGCAGCGTTGCCCATCGGCGCGGCGGCGGCTAGGGTCGCCTGCGCAAATCGCCGAGACATGGGCCCAAGCCGTGACGACAAGACTGATCCCGCTGGCGCTGATCGCGCTGATCGCCGCGCCGATGCCGCAAGGCGCCGCCATGGCCGCACCCGCGCTTGCCCAGGCCGAAAAGCCCGAGCCCCCGAACGGCGAGCGCCCGGCGCAGCGCCCCGCGGATGCGGCGCCCGAGATTCGCGGCCTTTCGGGCCCCTATCTGGCCGCGCGCATGGCCGCGATCCAGAACGACTATCCCGTGGCCGCCCGCTATTACCTCCAGGCGCTGGCCCATGACGACAGCGATCCCTTCCTGCAGGACAGCGCGCTGGTCGCACTGATCTCGGCCGGCGAGATGGAGCGCGCCACCGCCCTTTCCGGCACCATGTCCGGCCAGGGCCGCGCCACGGAACTGGCGCGGCTGGTGCAGCGCGCCGAACTCGCGCGCGCCGGGCGCTGGGACGCGCTGATCGAAGCCATCGACACCGCCCCCTCGCCCCAAGGCGATGCCGGCACGCCCGGCGGCGGCATGCTGATCGACGGCATGATGCGGGCCTGGGCGCTGCTGGGCGCCGGAAAGGCCGGCGAATCGCTGACCGCCTTCAAGAAAATGGCCGAATTGCGCGGCGCGGCGCCGATGGTGAACTATCACCTGGCGCTGGCCAAGGCGCGTGTCGGCGATTTCGAGGGCGCCGAGCTGCTGCTCGCCGATCCCGTCACCGGCGCGCATATCCTGGGCGTCATCGCCCGTGCCCAGGTGCTGTCGCAACTGGAACGCAACCGCGACGCCATCGCCATGATCGAGGCGACGCCCGGCTTTGCCGAGGAACCCTACCTGGTCGCCCTGCGCGACCGCATGGCGCGGGGCGAGACTCTGCCCTTCGATTCCGCACGCGGGCCGGCCGACGGCATGGCGCAGCTGTTTCTGACATTCGGCTCGGTCCTGGCCACCAGCGACGAGCCCGATCCGCTGGCGCTGATCCATGCCCGGCTGGCCGAATACCTCGCCCCCGACCTGGGCGAGGCGCGGCTTCTGGCGGCGCAGCTCTTGCAGGGCTTCGGCCAGTTCGACCTGGCCGAGCGCGAATTCGAGGCCCTGCGCGAACTGGGCGACATGCGCCCGGTCGCCGAATTGTCGCGCATCGACGCCCTGGCCCGCGCCGAGCGGCTGGAGGATGCCGAAAAGGCCGCGCTGGCGCTGACCGCCGCCCATCCCGAACTGGCCCAGGGCTGGATCGCGCTGGGCGACATGCTGCGCCAGCAGGACAAGTTCGCCCCCGCCGTCCCGGCCTATGACAAGGCGCTGGAACTGCTCGGCGACAAGAGCCCAGAGGCGCGCTGGTTTCCGCTTTACGCCCGCGGCATCGCGCTGGAGCGCTCGGGCCAGTTCCCCAGGGCCGAGGCGGATTTCCGCGCCGCGCTGAAGATCCGCCCCGATTCGCCGCAGGTGCTGAACTACCTGGGCTACAGCCTGGTGGACCGCAACGAAAAGCTGGACGAGGCGCTGGAACTGATCCAGCGCGCGGTCGAGCTGCGCCCGGACGACGGCTATATCCTCGATTCGCTGGCCTGGGCCTATTTCCGCCTCGGCCGCTACCAGGAGGCGGTGGCGCCGATGGAGCGCGCGGTGGCGGCGATGGCCAGCGATTCGCTGGTCAACGACCACATGGGCGACATCTACTGGATGGTCGGCCGCAAGCGCGAGGCCGAGATCCAATGGCACCGCGCCCTGTCGCTGAAGCCGGAAACCGAGGCCGATGCCCAGCGCATCCGCACCAAGCTGGAACGCGGCCTCGATGCGGTGCTGGACGAGGAAAGGGCCGCCGGCGGCCGCCGCCCCGAGAGCCGCGCCCCGGAACCGGCCAGGGCCGACTGAGCCATGCCCCTGCCCCGGCACGAGGCCGCGCCCGCCAAGCTGAACCTGTGCCTGCATGTGACCGGCCGCCGCCCGGACGGCTATCACCTGCTCGATTCGCTGGTGGTGTTCCTGGACCTAGGCGACCGGGTCACGGTGGCGCCCGGTCCCCTGTCGCTCAGCCTGACCGGCCCCTTCGCGCAGGGTCTCGCGGCCGAGCCGGACAACCTTTGCCTGCGCGCAGCGCGGCTGGCCGGGCGCGAGGCGCGGATCACCCTGGAAAAGAACCTGCCGCTGGCCTCGGGCATCGGCGGCGGCTCGGCCGATGCGGCGGCAGTGCTGCGCGCGCTCGACGCCCGCCCCGAGCGGCCGGAGGTGCTGGGCGCCGACCTGCCCGCCTGCCTCGCCAGCCGGCCGGTGCGGATGCAGGGGCTGGGCGAGATCCTGACGCCGCTGCCGCCCCTGCCGGATCTGCATGTGCTGCTGGTCAATCCCGGCTGCGGCCTGGCCACGCCCGCGGTATTCAAGGCCTTGGCGCAGCGCGAGAACCCGCCCCTGCCCGAGCCGCTGCCGGATTTTCCCGACGCCGGCACCCTGGTCGCCTTCCTGCACGGCTGCCGCAACGACCTCGAGACGCCGGCCATCGCCCTGATGCCCGAGATCGCCCATTGCCTCGCCGCGATCCGTGCCGAGGGCGCGGCACTTGCCCGCATGTCGGGCTCGGGCGCGACCTGCTTCGGACTTTTCGCCAGCGCCGCCGCGGCCCAGGCCGCCCGCGCCCGCATCGCCGGCGCCAATCCCGGCTGGTGGGTGGCGGCATCTGGACTTGCGCCGGCAAAACTCTAACCTGCCTCAAAATCCACAAGGGGAAAACCATGCTGCGCCTCGGCGTCAACATCGACCACGTCGCCACCATCCGCAACGCCCGCGGCACGCCCTGGCCCGACCCGGTACGCGCGGCAAAACTGGCCGAGGAGGCCGGCGCCGACGGCATCACCGCCCATCTGCGCGAGGATCGCCGCCATATCTCGGACGCGGATATCGACCGGCTGATGGCGGCGCTGAAATCGCCGCTGAACCTGGAAATGGCCGCGACGGCGGAAATGCAGGCCATCGCGCTGCGCCACCGCCCGCATGCCGTCTGCATCGTCCCCGAAAAGCGCGAGGAGCGCACGACCGAGGGCGGGCTCGACGTGGCCGGCAACGAGGCTTTCCTCGCCGATTTCATCGCGCCCCTGCGCGAGGCGGGCTGCCGGATCTCGCTCTTCATCGGCCACGAACAGAAACAGATCGAGGCCGCCGCCCGCATCGGCGCCGCGGTGGTGGAACTGCATACCGGCGCCTATTGCGACCTCGACACCGAAAGACGGCTGTCCGAACGCGACCTGGAACTGGAAGCCCTGCGCAAGGCGGCGGCCCAGGCGCATCTGCTGGGGCTCGAAGTCCATGCCGGCCATGGCCTGACCTTCGACACCGTCGGCCCCATCGCCGCCATCCCGGAACTGCGCGAGTTGAACATCGGCCATTTCCTGATCGCCGAATCGGTCTTTCTCGGCCTTGGCCCGGCGATCCGCGAGATGCGCCGGCGCATGGACGCGGCCCGCGGCTGATTTCACCGTTTTCCAAATACCCATGTCACTACAGGACCAACCAGGCGCATGATTCTCGGCATAGGCTCGGACCTTTGCAACATCGACCGCATCGCCGGGGTGCTGGAGCGCCACGGCGACCGCTTCCGCCGGCGGGTCTTTACCGAACGCGAACTGGCGCTCGCCGCGCGGCGCCGGCAGGAGGCGGCGACGCTGGCCAAGCGTTGGGCGGCCAAGGAGGCCTGCTCCAAGGCGCTGGGGACCGGGCTCGCCATGGGCATCAGCTGGAAGGACATGGCGGTCAGGAACCTGGCGACCGGCCAGCCGGCCATGGAACTGACCGGCTGGGCGGCCGAAAGGCTGGCGGCGATGACGCCGCCCGGCCACCGCGCGCAGGTGCATGTGACGCTGACCGACGATCATCCCTGGGCCCAGGCCTTCGTGGTGATCGAGGCGCTTCCAGATGGCGGCGGAGCCGGCACGGCTTGACTTTGCCGCCCGCCGCGTCCCATGAACGCGCGACTTGCCGATGAAGGGAATGGCATCAATGGCCGAAAGCGAAGCCCGCAAGGATGGCGGCATCTGGGAAACCGTCAAGACCATCTTCTGGGCGCTGGTGATCGCGGGCGTGTTCCGCACCCTGTTCTTCCAGCCGTTCTGGATTCCCTCGGGCAGCATGAAGGACACGCTGCTGATCGGCGATTTCCTGTTCGTGAACAAGATGGCCTATGGCTATTCGCGGGTCTCCTGCCCCTTCGCGCTCTGCCCGATCTCGGGCCGTATCCTCGGCTCGGAACCCGAGCGCGGCGATGTCGTGGTCTTCCGCCACCCGACGCGGGGCGACGATTTCATCAAGCGGGTGATCGGTCTGCCCGGCGACCGCATCCAGATGAGGGATGGCGTGCTGTGGATCAACGGGCAGGAGGTGCCGCAAGAGCCCGCCGGCACCTTCACCGAACCCTATGCCCCGCAGGGCCCGCAGCAAAGCCTGCCGAAATGCCGCAACGAGCCGGTGCCCGAGGGCGGCGCCTGCGAAAAGGACCGCCATGCCGAGACGCTGCCGAACGGCGTCACCCATGATGTGCTGAACATCTTCGACAACGGGCCGGGCGACAATACGGCCGAGTTCACCGTGCCCGAGGGGAACTACTTCTTCCTGGGCGACAACCGCGACAATTCCGGCGACTCGCGCTGGCCGGCGGCGGTGGGCGGCGTCGGCATGGTGCCGGCGGAATACCTGATCGGGCGCGCCGACCGGATCATGTTCTCCTCGGCCGGCAAGTCGCTGCTGTATTTCTGGACCTGGCGGCCGGACCGGTTCCTGAAGGCCGTGGACTAAGGGAAGAATTGCCGCGGCGCCCCGCGCCGTGGCAGGATCGCGACATGAAGATTTCCGCAGACCTGCGCGCATTCTCGGAACGGCTGGGGCACGAATTCTCGCGCCCCGACCTGCTGCGCCGCGCCCTGACCCACGGCTCGATCGCCAGCGCCACCCGGCCCGACAACCAGCGGCTGGAATTCCTGGGCGACCGCGTGCTGGGCCTGACCATCGCCGAGGCGCTGTTCGCCGCCGACCACGCCGCGACCGAGGGCCAGCTTGCCCCGCGCTACAACGCGCTCGTCAAGGGCGAGACCTGCGCCGCGGTCGCCCGCGAGATCGGGCTGGGCGAGGTGCTGAAGCTCGGCCGCTCCGAGATGCTGTCGGGCGGACGGCGCAAGGAGGCGCTGCTGGCCGATGCGATGGAGGCGGTGATCGCCGCCGTCTATCTCGACGCCGGCTTCGAGGTGGCGCGCGGGGTCGTCCTGGCCCTTTGGGCCGGGCGGCTGGCCAATGTCCAGACCGACGCCCGCGACGCCAAGACCGCGCTTCAGGAATGGGCACAGGCGCAGGGCATGAGCCCGCCGCGCTATGTCCAGACCGCGCGCAGCGGCCCCGACCATGCGCCGGAATTCCAGATCACCGTCCGGCTGGACGACGGCCGCGAGGCCGCTGCCAGCGGCAGGGGCACCAAGCGCAGCATCGAACAGGCCGCCGCCGCGGCAATGCTGGAACAGATCGAAAGAACACCATGACCCAGACACGCGCGGGCTTCGTCGCCCTGATCGGCGAGCCGAATGCCGGCAAATCCACCCTGCTGAACCGCATGGTCGGGGCCAAGGTCTCGATCGTGACCCACAAGGTGCAGACCACCCGCGCCCGCATCCGCGGCATCGCCATGCAGGGCGACAGCCAGATCGTGTTCGTCGATACGCCCGGCATCTTTCGCCCGCGCCGGCGGCTGGATCGCAGCATGGTCAAGGCAGCCTGGGGGGGCGCGGCCGATGCCGATGTGATCCTGCTCTTGATCGAGGCGCATCGCGGGCTGACCGACGGCGCGCAGGCGATCATTGACAACCTGCGCGACCATGCCGGGAATACTCCGGTGGCGCTGGTCATCAACAAGATCGACCGGGTGAAATCCGAGGCGCTGCTGGCGCTGTCGCAACAGCTGAATGCGGGTTTCGACTTTACCCGCACCTTCATGATCTCGGCCGAAAAAGGCCATGGCTGCAACGACCTGCTGGAATGGCTGGCCGGGCAGGTGCCCGAGGGCCCCTGGCTTTACCCCGAGGACCAGGTGGCCGACCTGCCGATGCGCATGATCGCCGCCGAGATCACCCGCGAAAAGCTGACCCTGCGCCTGCACGAGGAAATTCCCTATCAGCTGACGGTGGAAACCGAGAAATGGGAGGAGCGCAAGGACGGTTCTGCCCGCGTCGACCAGATCGTCTATGTCGCCCGCCCCGGCCACAAGGGCATCGTGCTGGGCAAGGGCGGCGAGACGATTAAGGCCGTCGGCCAGGCGGCACGGGCCGAGCTGGCCGAGTTCATGGGCCGCCCCGTCCACCTGTTCCTGCAGGTGAAGGTGCGCGAGAACTGGCTGGACGAGGCCGAGCGCTACAACGAGATGGGCCTCGACTTCCGCGACGGCGATGCCTGAGCCGCGGCTGGCCGCCGGCATCTGGGTCGCGGCCTATCTGCGCCGGCTGGGTCTGGCCGGCATCCCGGCCTATGTCACCCGGCATGGCGACGACACCGCCGGCAGCGTCATGGTGAAATGCGCCACGCTGGACCGCCGCGCCAGCCTCTGGGTCCGGGAATGGGATTTCGAGACCGACCGGCGGCTCTGGCTGCGGCTGAACGAGGCCGGGGAGCCCGAGATCGACGCCGAGATCGCCCGCAACATCGCCCGCGACCCCGACCTGTGGGTGATCGAGATCGAGAGCCCCGACACCCGCACCCTGCTGGACGAGGACGGGCTGGCTTGAGCCGCCGGCATGAGTACCTGGAAAACGGCGAAAGCCGGGAGAGATCGGCCCGGCATGGGCCTGGCCGCGCCGCCGGCATGGGTATTTGGGGAACGAAGAAGCCGGGGGTTTCCCGCGGGACGGCCGGGCGTGCGGCGTGGCGGGCATGGCGGGGCGCCGGCAGGTGGGAAGCCGCTAAATCTTGTGGCTTTCCCGTGACATTCCCTGCCGCGCACACTATAAGATGCGGGTCCAAGGCAGGATAAGAAGACAATGACCGAACCCGCCCCCCAGACCTCCGATTACGGCGCCGATTCCATCAAGGTTCTCAAGGGCCTGGAAGCGGTGCGCAAGCGCCCCGGCATGTATATCGGCGATACCGACGACGGCTCGGGCCTGCATCACATGGTCTATGAGGTCGTGGACAACGGCATCGACGAGGCGCTGGCCGGTCATGCCGATTTCGTGCGGGTCAAGATCCACGCCGACAGCAGCGTCTCGGTGCGCGACAACGGCCGCGGCATTCCGGTGGACATGCACCCGACCGAGGGCGTCTCGGCGGCCGAGGTCATCATGACCCAGCTGCATGCCGGCGGCAAGTTCGACCAGAACAGCTACAAGGTCTCGGGCGGGTTGCACGGGGTCGGCGTTTCGGTCGTCAACGCGTTGTCGGACTGGCTGGAGCTGCGCATCTGGCGCAACGGCAAAGAACATTACGCCCGCTTCGAGAACGGCGACACCGTCGAGCACCTGCGCGTGGTCGGCGATGCCGAGCCGGGCGAAAAGGGCACCGAGGTGCGCTTCCTGGCCTCGTCGAGGGAAGACCGGGCGGACGGCACCTTCTCGAATCGCGACTTCAGCTACAAGGTACTGGAGAACCGGCTGCGGGAACTGGCCTTCCTGAACTCGGGCGTGCGCATCATCCTGGAGGATGAGCGCCATGCCGAACCGCTGCGGACCGAGCTTTACTACGAAGGCGGCGTGCGGGAATTCGTGAAGTTCATCGACCGCTCGAAGACCCCGGTCATGCCCGAGCCGATCTTCATCACCGGCGAGCGCGGCGGCATCGGCATCGAGGTGGCGATGTGGTGGAACGACAGCTATCACGAGACCGTGCTGCCATTCACCAACAACATCCCGCAGCGCGACGGCGGCACGCATCTGGCCGGCTTCCGCGGCGCGCTGACCCGCGTCATCAACAATTACGCGCAGACCAATGCCCAGGCGCGCAAGGAAAAGGTCGATTTCACCGGCGACGACGCGCGCGAGGGGCTGACCTGCGTGTTGTCGGTCAAGGTGCCGGACCCGAAATTCTCCAGCCAGACCAAGGACAAGCTGGTCTCATCCGAGGTGCGTCCGGCGGTCGAGGGGCTGGTGGGCGAGAAGCTGGCCGAATGGTTCGAGGAAAACCCCGCCGAGGCCAAGTCGATCCTGGGCAAGATCATCGAAGCCGCGCTGGCCCGCGAGGCGGCGCGCAAGGCGCGCGAGCTGACCCGGCGCAAGACGGCGATGGACGTGGCCAGCCTGCCCGGCAAGCTGGCGGATTGCCAGGAAAAGGATCCGGCGCTGTCCGAGTTGTTCATCGTCGAGGGCGACTCGGCCGGCGGCTCGGCCAAGCAGGGCCGCTCGCGCCAGAACCAGGCGGTGCTGCCCCTGCGCGGCAAGATCCTGAACGTGGAACGGGCGCGCTTCGACCGGATGCTCAGCAGCGACCAGATCGGCACGCTGATCACCGCGCTGGGGACCGGAATCGGGCGCGACGAGTTCAACCTGGACAAGCTGCGCTATCACAAGATCGTCATCATGACCGATGCCGACGTGGACGGCGCGCATATTCGCACGCTTCTGCTGACCTTCTTCTTCCGGCAGATGCCGGATCTGATCGAGGCCGGGCATCTCTATATCGCCCAGCCGCCGCTCTACAAGGTCAGCCGCGGCCGCTCCGAGGTCTATCTGAAGGACGAGGCGGCGCTTGAGGATTACCTGATCGAACAGGGCATCGACGGCGCCAGCCTGCGGCTTGGCCATGGCGAGACCCTGACCGGCGCCGACTTGGCCCGCGTGGTCGAGGAGGCGCGCACCGTGCGCCGCATCCTGCGCGCCTATCCGACGCATTACCCGCCCCATATCACCGAGCAGGCCGCCATCGCCGGCGCGCTGGTGCAGGGCCGGGTCGATACCGATGCGCAGGGCGTGGCCAATGCCGTGGCCCAGCGGCTGGACCTGATCGCCGAGGAATACGAGCGCGGCTGGACCGGCCGCCCGACCCAGGATGCCGGCATCCGCCTGACCCGGCTGCTACGGGGCGTCGAGGAAAGCCGCACCCTGGACGGCCCGATGCTGCGCAGCGCCGAAAGCCGGCGGCTGGGCGCCATGACCGATGCGCTGCACGAGGTCTATGGCCAGACCGCGCAGCTGATCCGCAAGGATCGCGGCATCCCGATCCACGGCCCGATGAGCCTGCTGCAGGCCATCTTCCTGGAGGGCGAAAAGGGCCTGTCGCTGCAACGCTACAAGGGCCTGGGCGAGATGAACCCCGAGCAGCTGTGGGAAACCACGCTGGACCCGGCGGCGCGGACCATGCTGCAGGTGCGTATCGAGGATCTGTCCGAGGCCGACGACATCTTCACCAAGCTGATGGGCGATGTGGTCGAACCGCGCCGCGATTTCATCCAGCAGAATGCCCTGAGCGTGGAGAATCTGGACATATGAGGCTTAACGACATTCCATGATGTCGCAGAATCACCAGATTTGACACGATCTTTGGTTTTATTGTTGCTATCATGTCGCGAGCTGCGCCATAAAGCGGCGGCGCTTTCAGGCGCCGCTTGCGGCCCTCCGACCGCAAGCCTAGTTGTTGAACGATTTTGATGCCGGGGATTTTGGACTTCCCGGGCGTCACGCATAGGAGATTTGGACATGTGCGCTGTTTCTGTAAAAGCTCCCCTCACCGTTGCGGTCGCGGCGTCGCTGACCCTTGGCACAACCTTGGCCGGGAATGCGGGAGGTTTTACACCGCCGATCGTTGACAACGACGTCACTGCCCCGATCGTCGAAGCCCCCGCCGGTGAATGGGCGGGCGGCTATGCCGGCCTGACGCTGGGCTATGCTTTCGCAGGCGACGATGCTGTCGGCGTTAACGGCACCACCGTCGACAAGCTGGAGCTGGGCGGCGCCAATGCCGGCGTCCGCCTGGGCTATCGCTGGCAGCGCGACCGCTGGGTCATCGGCCCGGAACTGGGCTTCGAAGCCGGCAACGTGAAGGACAGCTTCTCGACCGCCGGCCATGACGCCGAATCCAAGGTCAAGAACCTGCTCGCCCTGCGGCTGAAGACCGGCTATGTGCTGAACAGCGACGTCCTGCTTTACGGGATCGCCGGCGTGGCCCGCGCCAAGGTCGAGTATTCGATCACCGGCAATGGCGCCGCCATCCGCGACGAATACTCGAAAACCGGCTATGTCGTCGGCCTGGGTGCCGAAAAGAAGCTTACCGACCGCATGTCGCTGACCGGCGAATACGAATATGCAAATTTCGGCACGGAAAACCTATCGGACGGCACTTTCGACACCAATGCCACTCCCGACTATCACAACCTGAAGCTGGGTCTGAACTTCAAATTCTGACCCGGACGCTTGATCCGGCTCCGCGGACGGGAAAGGGTCACCCTGGGGCGGCTCTTTTTCGTTTCTCACGACCGCCGGCGGCCCAGCGGCAGCGGGATGGCGCGGGCGCCGCAGGCTATGGCCAGCCCCTGCGGCACCAGCGCCGCCAGCGCCGGATCGTCCTGTAAAAGCCCGCCGGTATAGGCGCCGAAGGCCGGCAGCAACAGGTGATCACCGCCCAGCAGGAAGGCGCGCCGCCGCTCTCCGGCCAGCCGCACGGCGGGGTGGAAATGGCCCGATATGTCCGGCCCCTGCCCCGCCTGGTGCCGCAACGCGACCCGGCCCAGCCGCAGGCTGTCCGCCGCCCGGCCCGGCAGGCCCGCCGGCGCGCCGGGGTCATGGTTGCCGCCGATCCAGACCCAGTCCCGCCCCTGCGCCAGCCGCGACAGGGCGGCCGCGACCAGCGGGTCCAGCGCCTCGGCCGCCGCCAGGTCGTCGAAACCGTCGCCCAGGCTGATCACCGCCCGCGGGTCCAGCGCCGCAACCTCATCCGCCAGCCGCTCCAGCGTCGCCAACCCCTCATAGGGCGGCAACAGCGGGCCGCCGCGCCGGGCCATGCGCTCGGACTTGCCCAGGTGCAGGTCGGCCACGACCAGCACCGCGCCTTCCGGCCACCACAGCGCGCCAGAGGCCCGCGCCTCCAGACGCAGCCCATGGAAATCAAAGGCGTATCCGCTCATGCGATCCCTTCCAGCCCGGCCTCGGCCATCAGCGCCTCGGCCTCGATCTGCGCCAGCCGCTCGCGGCCCTCGCCGCGGATCGGCACCCGGCCGACCTCCAGCAGCAAGGGCGCGGCCATGGGCGAGACGCGATCCAGCATCCGGTGCTCGCGCCGGGGCGAGCGGTCCAGCATTTCCTCGATCCGGCCGAAATCGACAAGCCCCCGCCCGGCCTCCTCGGCGGTGATGCGCAGCAGCAGGTGGCCGGGATCGTATTTGCGCAAGGTGTCGTAAAGGATGTCGCTGGAAAACGTCGCCTGCCGCCCGGATTTCCGCTGCCCCGGCATGTTGCGCTGGATCAGCCCGGCGACGGTGGCGACATTGCGAAAGCTGCGCTTCATCACCGCATTCCCGCCCAGCCAGTCGCCCAGGCCCGCCCGCAACCGCGCCCGGTCCAAGAGCGGCGCGGGATCGCGCACCGCGTCCAGCGACCAGATGAGCAGCGCGTAATCGGTGGACAGGAAGCCCAAGGGGCCCAGCCCCTCCTCCTCCATCTCGCGGGTCAGCAAGAGGCCCAGCGTCTGCAGGGCATTGCGCCCGGCAAAGCCGTAAAGCGCGAAATGCCACAGCCCGGCATGGGGAAAGCTTTCCGACAGCAGCAGCCCCGGCTCCGGCAGGGCCGAGACCGCGGCCTGCAAGCCCAGCCATTCCCGCGTCTGCGCCGGCAAGGCACCGTGCCGCGCCGGATCGCCGATCAGCGCCAGCACGCGATGCGAAAGCTGCGTGGACATGGCCAGCTTGACGCCGGAATAGACCGCGATCTTGGGCGGCCGGGTGGGGTCGGGCGTGACCTCGATCACCATCTCGCGCATCGCGTCCATGCGCACCACCCGGCCGCCGATCAGGAAGCTGTCGCCGGGGGTCAGGCTGGCGGCAAAACCCTCCTCGACCTCGCCCAAGGGCGCGCCGCCGCGGCCGCGCAGCCTGACCTTCATCATCTCGGCCTCGACGATGGTGCCGACATTCATCCGCAGCAGTTTCGCCGCCCGCGGATCGCGCAGCTGCCACAACCCGTCCCGCAGCATCAGCCGCTGCCAGCGGTCATAGGCACGCAAGGCATAGCCTCCGGTCGCGGCGAAATCCAGGCAGGCATCGAAATCCGGCCGCGTCAGGCCGCGATAGGGGCCGGCCGTCACCACCTCGGCATAAAGCGCATCGGCGTCGAAGGGCGCGGCGCAGGCGGTAAGCCCGATATGCTGGCACAGCACGTCCAAGGGCCCCGGTCCGCGCGGATCGCCATCGAGGTCGCGTTCGCGCACCGCCTCCAGCGCCGCGACGCATTCGATCTGCTCGAAGCGGTTCGCCGGCACGATCCGCGCCTTCGAGGGCGCGTTGTAGCGATGGTTCGCCCGGCCGATGCGCTGCACCAGCCGCTTGACGTTCTTGGGCGCGCCGACCTGGATCACCAGATCGACGGCGCCCCAGTCGATGCCCAGGTCCAGGCTGCCGGTCGCGACCACGGCGCGCAACTCGCCCGCCGCCATGGCCGCCTCGACCCGGGCCCGCTGCTCGCGCGCCAGACTGCCATGGTGCAAGCCGATGGGCAGGTTCTCGTCATTCTGGGCCCAGAGCGCCTGGAAGAACAGCTCGGCCTGGGCGCGGGTGTTGATGAAGATGATGGTGGTGCGGGCTTCGCGGATCGCCGCCAGCACCTCGGGGATGGCATGATGCCCGCCGCCGCCCGACCAGGGCGCGGGCCGGGCGGTGGGCAGCATGGCGATGTCGGGATCGGGGCCGGGATCGGCCTCGACCACCGTCACCGGCGCGGCCCCGGCCATGAACCCCGCCAAAGCCTGCGGATCCTCGACCGTCGCCGACAGCCCCGTCACCCGCAACCCGGGCGCAAGCTGCCGCAGCCGGGCCAGCCCCAGCATCAGCTGGTCGCCGCGCTTGCTTTCCGCCAAGGCATGCAATTCGTCCAGCACCACCCGGCGCAAGCCGCCGAAGATCGCCGGCGCCTCGGGATAGCTCAGCATCAGCGCCAGGCTCTCGGGCGTGGTCAGCAGGATTTCCGGCGGATCGACGCGCTGGCGGCGGCGCTGGCTCTGCCCGGTATCGCCCGTCCGGTCCTCGACCCGCACCCCCAGCCCCAGCTCCGCCACCGGCCGCGCCAGGTTGCGGCCGATATCGGCGGTCAGCGCCTTCAGCGGCGAGACATAGAGCGTATGCAGACCCTTTCGGCCTTCTCTGTTTTCCAAATACCCATCCGGCCGCGCCGCCTGCGCCAGCTCCACCAGCGAGGGCAGGAACCCCGCCAGCGTCTTGCCGCCGCCGGTCGGCGCGATCAGCAGGCTGTCGCCGGTCGCCGCCAGCAGCGCCAGCTGATGCGGATGCGGCTGCCAGCCCTGGCGGGCGAACCAGTCCTGGAACTCGGGCGGCAGGATCACAGCATCGCCTCGAGCGTTTCCAAGTGGTCCGCCTCGGCCGCCGGCTTGTCCCAGCGGATGCGGCTGATGCGGGGAAAGCGCATCGCCACGCCCGAACGGTGCCGGGTCGAGCGGTTCAGCCCCTCGAAGGCCACCTCGACCACCAGTTTCGGCGCCAGCGCCCGGACGGGCCCGTAACGCTCGACGGTGTTCTGGCGCACGAAACGGTCCAGCTCGCGCAGCTCGGCATCGGTAAAGCCGAAATAGGCCTTGCCGACCGGCACCAGCTCGCCGCCATCCCACAGGCCGAAGGTGAAGTCGGAATGAAAGCCCGAGCGCTTGCCATGACCCCGCTGCGCGTAGATCAGCACCGCATCGACCACCATCGGGTCGCGCTTCCACTTGAACCAGGGTCCGCGCGGCCGGCCGGCGACATAGGCGCTGTCACGGCGCTTGATCATCACCCCCTCGATGACGGCGGCGGGCGGGTCGGCGCGCAGCGCGGCCAGATCCTCCCACGAGGCGAAATCCAGCAGCGGCGAAATGTCGATGCGGGTGCCGAAATCCACCGCCTCCAGCACCGCGCGGCGCATCTCCAGCGGCTCGGCGCGCAGGTCGCGGCCCTCCCACAGCAGCAGGTCGTAAAGCCGCAAGCCCGCCGGATGGCTGGCCAGCAACCCCTTGCCGACGGTCTTGCGGTTCAGCCGCTTCTGCAGCTCGCCGAAGGGCGCGACCGCGCCCTCGCGGCGCACGATCAGCTCGCCATCCGCGCTGCCCTCGAACTCCATCGCCTCGATGACGTCGGGAAAGGCATGCGAGATGTCCTCGCCGGTGCGGGAATACAGCCGCCGCATGCCGCCTTCGCTGACCGCCTGCACGCGGATGCCGTCCCATTTCCATTCCGCAAAATACTCGCCGGGATCCAGCGCCCGCAACTCGTCCAGATCGGTCGGCGTGGACAGCATCACCGGGCGGAACGGCGCCAGCGCCGCGCTGTCCGGCCGCGCCCCGCCGCCCAGCCAGCCGAACAGGGCCGCATAGGGTGGCGCGAGCCCGTGCCAGATCTCCTCGATCTCGGGGACCGAGGGCGTGCCCATGCCCGCCAGCGCCATCCGCGCCATGCGGGCCGAGACGCCGACGCGCAGGTTGCCGGTGGCGAGCTTCAGGAAGGCCAGCCGCTCGGCCGGGCCCAGCCGATCCAGCATGCCAGCAATGGCGCCGGGCAGCGCCGCCTTGCCGGTGCCCTGCAACAATGCCACCGCCTGGGCCAGCGAGGGGTCGTCCTCGGCCCCCTCGGGCCAGATCAGCGCGATGGTTTCGGCCAGGTCGCCGACGAAATCATAGCTCAGCGCCAGAAGCTGGTCGTCGACCCGCTCGGCCGCCAGCCCGCGCAGAAGCGAGGGCGTGACCCGGCGCAGTTCCAGATCGCCGGTCAGCGCCGCCAGGGCCCAGCCGCGATCGGGGTCCGGGGTGCGTTCCAGATAATGCTGCAAAAGCTGCAGCTTGGCATTGCGCGCCGGCGTGAAGGCCAGCCGTTCCAGCAGGGCGGCAAAGGCCTTCATTCCGCCTCGTCCTCGTAACCCACCAGCCGCAGCGGCCGGGCCGGGATCTGCGCCAATTCGCACCAGCGGATCACGCCGTCCTCGGCGCTATGCGTGACCCAGACCTCGGCGGGCGCCAGTTCCGCCAGCGTGCCGGTCAGCGCCGGCCAGTCCACATGGTCGCTGACGACCAGCGGCAGTTCCACCCCGCGCTGGCGGGCACGGGCGCGCACCGCCATCCAGCCCGAGGCGAAGCCGATCACCGGGTCGCGGAACCGCTGCACCCAGGGGCTGGCAAAGGCCGAGGGCGGCGCGATCACCAGCTGCGCCGCCACATCCTCGGCGGTGGCCGGCACCAGCGTGCCCAGATCGACGCCGCGGGCCGCATAGAAATCGCAAAGCAGCTTCAGCGCGCCATGGATGGCGACGGGCGCGTCATAGCCGGCCTCGCGCAGCAGCGCGATGACATGCTGCGCCTTGCCCAGCGCATAGGCGCCGATCAGATGCGGGCGGTCGGGAAACTCGGCCATGCTGGAGAGCAGCTTTTCCACCTGCGCCGCCGGGTCGGGAAAGCGGAACACCGGCAGGCCGAAGGTCGCCTCGGTCACGAAGACGTCGCAGGGCACCGGCTGGAAGGGTGCGCAGGTCGGGTTCGGCTGGCGCGCGTAATCGCCCGAGACGACGATGCGGCAGCCCCCCGCCTCGACGGCAATCTGGCTTGAGCCCAGCACATGCCCGGCCGGGTGGAATCCCACCGTGACGCCGCCGATGCGGGTTTCCCCCTCGGCCAGCTGGGTCGCGCCGGCAAAGCCGTCGCCCATGCGCAGCCGCATGATCTCCAGCGTTTCGGCCGTGGCCATGACCGCGCCATGGCCGAAGCGGGCATGGTCAGAATGGCCGTGGGTGATCAGCGCGCGCTCGACCGGCTTCAGCGGGTCGATGTGAAAGCCGCCCTCGGGGCAGAAAAGGCCGGCTTCGGTCGGGAACAGGATGGAATCGGCGCGCATGACCCGAAGATGTAGAACATTTCGTGAAAATCAAGCCGGAGACAGCGGCCGGCCCTCGAAGATCGTCTCCATCGAGAAAACGCCGGTGACGCGTTCCAGATCCATGTCGGCGATCAGCCGCTTGTAAAGCGCGTCATAGCCCGCCATGCCGCCCACCACCGCCTTGGCCATGTAGTCCCATTCGCCGCCGATGCGGTGGAACTCGGTGATCTGCGGCAACGACTCGATCCGGGCGCGAAAGCGCCGCGCCCAGGCGTCGTCGTGATGGCGGGTGCGGATCATGATGAACACCGTCAGCCCCAGCCCCAGCGCCGTGGCGTCGATGACCGCGCGGCTGCCTTGCAGCACCCCGGCCTCGGTCAGCCGCTGCAAGCGCCGCCAGCAGGCGTTCTGCGACAGGCCCACCCGCTCGGCCAGCTCGCGCTGGGACAGGCTGGCATCGCGCTGCAGCAGCGCCAGCAGGCGGTTGTCGATTTCATCAATAATGAGAGTTTTATCGTTCATTTGACAACCAAAATCCGGCATATTGGCAGACATTCAGAATGATTCCTCGGCCGTTGCGGGTCAAGATTCGCGCATAAAGACGAGGAATCCGATGCCGCCTTTCGACAGCTACCTTGCCCGGCTGGGCGACGACCCGATGCAGGTAATCCATGACGGCGTGATCGGCCGCGACGCGGTGATCGACGGCCCCTTCGGGCCGCGGCGGATGATCTATGCCGATTACATTGCCTCGGGCCGGGCGCTGCGGCCCATCGAGGACTGGGTGATGGAGAATGTCCTGCCCTGGTATGCCAACAGCCATACCGAGGCCAGCCATTGCGGCGGCATCATGACCCGGATGCGCCGCGCCGCGCGCGAGGTGATCGGATTCTGCACCCATGCCGGCGCCGAACATGCGGTGATCTTTACCGGCTCGGGTGCGACGCAGGCCATCAACCGGCTGGTGGACCTGCTGGGCGCTGGGCCGGGGGCCACGGTGCTGATCGGGCCTTACGAGCATCACTCGAACATCCTGCCCTGGCGCGAAAGCGGCGCCGAGGTCGTGACCATCCCCGAAGCCGCCACCGGCGGGCCGGACCTCGCGGCGCTGCGCGCGGCGCTGGACCGCGCCGAAGGGCCGGTGATCGGCAGCTTCTCGGCCACCTCGAATGTCACCGGCACGCTGACCGACGTGGCCGAGGTCACGCGCATCCTGAAGGCGGCTGGGGCCAAGGTGGTCTGGGACCATGCCGGCGGCGCGCCCTATCTGCCCATCGACATGCGGCTGGGCATGGATGCGGTGGTGATCTCGCCGCACAAGTTCATCGGCGGGCCGGGCGCCTCGGGCGTCCTGATCCTGCGCCGCGACGCGGTGCTGGCGGACCGCCCCACCCTGCCCGGCGGCGGCACGGTGCGTTTCGTCTCGCCCGAGGGCCACGACTATGCCCTGTCGCTGGAGGCGCGCGAGGAAGGCGGCACCCCGAACGTGATCGGCGACATCCGCGCCGCGCTGGTCTTCCTGACCAAGGCCGCCGTGGGAGAGGAACGCATCGACGCGCGCCATGCCGAATGGCTGGCGCTGGGGATGGCGCGGCTGCGGAACCATCCGAGGATCGAGTTGCTGGGCAACCTGGACGCGCCGCGCCTGCCGTTTTTCAGCTTCCGCATCCGCGACGGGCGGGGCGGCTTTGTCCATCAGCAACTGGCGACGCGGATGCTGTCGGACCTTTACGGCGTGCAGGCGCGCGGCGGCTGCGCCTGCGCCGGGCCCTATGTCCATCACCTGCTGGGGCTGGGCCCCGAGACCTCGGCCCGGCTGCGCGCCGCGATCCTGGCCGGGGACGAGATCGAGAAGCCCGGCTTCGTGCGGCTGAACCTGTGCTGGGCCGCCCCGCGTGCCGAAATCGAGGCGATCCTGGACGCCGTCTGCGAGTTGGCCGAACACGCCGCCGATCACCTGGCGCATTACCGCTGCGACCGGGCGACCGCGATCTTCACCCCGGTTGCAGCCGCGTAGCGCAGGGCCGCAAGACGTATTCCCGCACCAGGGCCACGCGGCGCGGCCGGAAGCTTTCGCCGCCCGGCCGCATGGCCTGGATGCGCGGGATGTGGAAGGTGCGGAAATCCTGCCGCAGCCGGCAATGCGCCAGCAACATCATGTGATTGTCGCTGTAGGACATGCCCAGCGGCCAGATCTCGCGCGTGCTGGCCCGGCCCTGCAGGTCCAGATAGTCGATGACCAGGCTGCGCTCTTCCCACAGGGCCTGGCGCAGCAGCGCCATGTCCACCTGCGGGCTGGGACGCTGCGCCGGCTCGCGAAACAGCCGCATGGTGGTGTGCATGGCATGGCGGCCCTGGCTTTCGGGCAGGGTGGCGATGATGCGGGCCATGGCATCCTCGCCCGCGCGGGTCAGTTCGGGATCGCCCAGCGTGCGCAGGCCCGAGATGGCGAGCAGCAGCGCCTCGATCTCCAGCCGCGAAAAGCTTTGCGGCGGCAGGGCGGGGTCTTCGGTCAGCGTATAGCCCAGCCCCGCCTCGCCGTCGATCAGCGCGCCGCCGGCGCGCAGCGTGGCGATGTCGCGATAGAGCTGGCGGAGGGAGACGCCGGTCTCCTCGGCCAGCCGCGCGGCCGTCACCGGCGCGGGCAGGCGGCGCAGCGCGTCCATCAGGCGCATCAGCCGGTCGGTGCGGGACATGCTGTCACCTTCTGTCAGGGGGCCTGCGCCATTCTGCCCCCATCAATGCAGGAGGCCAAGATGCTGACCCTATACCACGCCCCGAAAAGCCGCTCCTCGACCATCCTCGTGCTGCTGGCGGAGCTGGGCATCCTCGACAAGGTCGAGATCCGCCAGGTGACGATCCCGCGTCAGGACGGCTCGGGCGGGCGCGACCCGGCGAACCCGCATCCCGAGGGCAAGGTGCCCTATCTGGTCAATGGCGCGGATCACGTGCGCGAACGGGGCGCCATCATGCTGTATCTGACCGATATGTTCCCCGAGGCGGGGCTGGGTCCGCTGCCGGGCGATCCGGGGCGCGGCCAGTATCTGAGCTGGCTCAGCTGGTATCAGGGGGTTCTGGAGCCGGTGGCGATCCTGAACTTCTTCAAGATCGAGCATCCGGCCCTGATGGTGACCTTCCGCGATTACGACACCGCGATCCGGCAGCTGGACGAAGTGCTGGGCCAGCAGCCCTGGCTGCTGGGCGACCGCTTCTCGGCCGCCGACCTGCTGATCGCCAGCCCCTTGCTGTTCTTTGGCACGGACATGCCGCGAACCCCCGCCATCGACGCATGGGCGCAGCGGATTCAGTCCCGCCCCTCGATGGCGCGGGCGGCAGGGATCGACGGCTGAGGCGCCGCCGCGGGCAGCTTGGCCAGCTGCACCATCAGGATGCCCGCCGCCACGATCAGCGCGCCGACCACGTCCGAGGTGCCGAACCGCTCGCCCAGAAGCGCGGCGGCAATGGCGACGCCGAAGATCGGCGACAGGAAATGAAAGGTCGCCGCCCGAACCGCGCCGATGCGGTTGACCAGCCGGAACCACAGCCAGGTCGCGCCGATGCCGGGCGCGATCACCGTATAGGCAAAGGCCCAGAGCAGGCCGGCGCTCCATTCCACCGGGCGGCCCCATTCCATCAGCACCGCCGGGACCAGCAGCAGGGCGGCACCGACGGCCATTTGCAGGCCGACCAGCATCATCATGTTGCGGCTGCCCCCGGCCCCGCGCGCCGCCAGCGTGGCGAAGGTCAGCGCCACCATGCCGATCAGGCACAGGATCACCCCCGGCACGTCCAGCCCGTGCTGAAGCCGCACCCCCATGATCAGCGTGACGCCGGCCACGCCCGCGACCAGCCCGGCCACGGCGATGGAGCGCAGCCGTTCGCCGTAAAGCAGCCAGCCCAGGAAGGCGACGACCAGCGGCATCATCGAGGCGATGATGGCCGAGACCGACGCCTCGACATATTGCATGGCAACCCAGCTGAACCCCAGGTAAAGCGCGTTCTGGCACAGGCCGAACAGGATCACCGTGCGCCATTCGGCCCGGCTCAGGCGCCAGCTCTGGCCCATGGCGCGGGCCAGCGGGATCGCCACCATGGCAGAGAGGCCGAACCGGATCACCAGCGCGGTCAGCGGCGGGGCGGCCGTGACGATCATGCGCGTCGAGGTGAAGGCCGAGGCCCAAAGGACCGCAAAGCCGAAACCCATCAGAATCGCCCTGAAATCCATGTCGCCCCCCTGCCCTTGCCCCCATGGGCTAGCAGATGGGCCGGCGGGCGCAAGGGCCACGATCCAGGCAAGGCCCGGAAATGACAGAAGCCGCGCAGGTCATGCGCGGCCCCTTATGCGGCAAAAAGCCGGGATCAGGCGTTCACGCTGTCCTTCAGCGCCTTGGCGATGGTGACCTTGACCACCTTGTCGGCGGGCTTGGTCATCATTTCCTGGGTCTGCGGATTGCGGACCTGACGCTCGGGGCGGGTGCGGCAGGCAACCTTGCCGATGCCCGGCAGGGTGACGGCACCACCTTCGGCGACCGTGCGCGACACGACGGCCGAAAGCGCGTCCAGGGCCGCCGCGGCGGTCTTCTTGTCGCTGCCCATTTCATCGGCCAGCGTGGCGACGAGCTGGGTCTTGGTCATCGGTTTCGAAGCGGCCTGGGCCATATTCTGTCTCCTCGTTGTTCCCCGTTCGGGAAATTTTCGGACGCCACCTTGGCGGCACGCTTGCCGCTACACAAGCTTTTTAAGCGCAGATCAAGCTTTTTCGGCGACTTTCCCCAGCAAACGCTGCGAAATTCGCCACCCAGGGACCATTCTAGAGAAAGGCGGTCTCGTTGAACGAGCGCAACTTGCGCGAGTGGATGCGTTCCAGGGGCGTCTCGCGCAGCTTTTCCATGGCCCGGATGCCGATCAGCAAGTGGTTCGCGACCTGGGTGCGATAGAAATCCGTGGCCATGCCGGGCAGCTTCAACTCGCCATGCAGCGGCTTGTCCGAGACGCACAGGAGCGTGCCATAGGGCACGCGGAAGCGGAACCCGTTCGCAGCGATGGTGGCGCTTTCCATATCCAGCGCGATGGCGCGCGATTGCGACAGCCGCTGCACCGGACCGGACTGGTCGCGCAGTTCCCAGTTGCGGTTGTCGATGGTGGCCACCGTGCCGGTGCGCATGATGCGCTTGAGCTCATAGCCTTCCAGCTGCGTGACCTCGGCCACCGCCTCTTGCAGGGCGACCTGCACCTCGGCCAGGGCCGGGATCGGCACCCAGACCGGCAGGTCGTCGTCCAGCACGTGATCCTCGCGCAGATAGGCATGGGCCAGCACGAAATCGCCCAGGCTCTGGCTGTTGCGCAGCCCGGCGCAATGGCCGACCATCAGCCAGGCATGCGGGCGCAGCACGGCGATATGGTCGGTCGCGGTCTTGGCGTTCGAGGGGCCGACACCGATATTGACCAGCGTGATGCCGTCGCCATCCGGGCGCTTGAGGTGATAGGCCGGCATCTGCGGCATCTTGGCGCCGGTGGCGATGATGTCCTCGGGCCGTTCCAGAACCTGGTTGCCGGGCGCGACGAACTCGGTATAGCCCGAATGCGGATCGGCCAGCGCGCGGCGGGCGAAAAGCTCGAACTCGTCCACGTAGAACTGGTAGTTCGTGAACATCACGAAATTCTGGAAATGCTCGGGCAGGGTCGCGGTGTAATGCGCCAGCCGCGCCAGCGAGTAATCGACGCGCTGCGCGGTAAAGGGCGACAGCGGGTGGCTGCCGTCCGGGTTCGGCCCGGCGGTGCCGTTGACGATGTCGTCGTCCATCGTGTTCAGGTCCGGCACGTCGAAGACGTCGCGCAGCGAATAGTCCAGCACGCCTTCCTGCGGCACGTTCAGGTCGCTTTGCGTCGCCACGGCGAAATGCACCGGCATCGGCGTGCCGCTGTCGCCGATCGCCACCGGCACGCCGTGGTTCTTCATCAAGAGCCCGATCTGCTCGGTCAGGTAGCCGCGGAACAGGTCCGGCCGGGTGATCGAGGTCGAATAGGTGCCCGGCAGCGCGACATGGCCGAAGGACAGGCGCGAATCCGTCTTGGAATGGATCGGCACGGTCATGCGCAATTCGGGGTAGAAGGCGCGATAGCGCGCCGCCGGCCGGCCGCCCTTCAGCGTGGCCAGGAAATGGTCCAGCAGGAAATGCGAGGCACGCTCGTAAAGCGCGATCAGCCGGGCCACGGCGGCGGCCGGGTCGTCGAAATAGACGCGCTCGGCGGGCTCGGGCGTCTCGATGGGAAGTCTCCGGCTGTCGGTCATCATGCGCGCTCTCCAGTTTCGGCGGAGAGTGCCAGCGCGGCGGCGGGCTGGCAAGCCGGCACCGGACGCCTTATCTGGGATGGGCAAAGGAGTGATGCGCATGGAATTTTCCATTCTCGATCTGGCCGGGGTGGCCGAGGGTTCGGACGCGCGCCAGGCCATCGCCAATTCCGTGGCATTGGCGCAGGCCGCCGAGGGTTGGGGCTACAGCCGCTTCTGGCTGGCGGAACATCACAACATGCCGGGCATCGCCAGCGCCGCCACCTCGGTGCTGATCGGCCATGTGGCGGATCATACCAGGACGATCCGCATCGGCGCCGGCGGCGTCATGCTGCCCAACCACGCGCCGCTGGCCATCGCCGAGCAGTTCGGCACCCTGGCGACGATCCACGGGCCGCGCATCGACCTGGGCCTGGGCCGCGCGCCGGGCGGCGACGGGGCGGTGATGCACGCATTGCGCCGGTCCTTGCAGGGCAACCAGGATTTTCCCAACGACGTGGTCGAGCTGATGCACTATCTCGGCCCGCCGCGTCCCGGCGCCCCGGTCGCGGCCCATCCGGGCCAGGGCACGAATGTCCCGGTCTGGATCCTCGGCTCGTCGCTTTACGGCGCCAGCCTCGCCTCGGCGCTTGGCCTGCCCTATGCCTTCGCCAGCCATTTCGCCCCCGGCGACCTCGAGGAGGCGCTGCGGCTTTACCGCGAGCGGTTCCAGCCCACCGAGTTCGGCCAGGCGCCACGCTTCATGCTGGCGGTGAACGTCATCGTCGCCGACAGCGATGCCGAGGCGCAGCACCTGCGCAGCAGCCAGCAGATCAGCTTCGCCCGGCTGCGGCTGGGCATGCCGGGCCTGCTGCCGCCGCCGGTCGACGACGTGCTGGAAGCGATCCCGGTGCGCATCCTGCCCACGGTCAACGCCGCGCTGGCCATCAGCGCCGTCGGCAGCCCCGAAACTGTCGCGGCCGAGCTGGACCGGCTGATCGCCCGCCACCAGCCCGACGAGTTGATCCTGGTCGGCAATATCTACGACCAGGCCGCGCGGCACCGCTCCTTCGCCATGGCGGCCGAGATCCTGCGGGGGCGTGCATGACGAGGATGCTGGTTTTCGGCCACGGCTATTCCGCCGGCTTCCTGACCCCCCTGCTGCTGGCCGAGGGCTGGCAGGTCACCGGCACCACCCGCAGCGACACCGATCGCGTGGCGCAGGCCGGGGCCCAGCCGCTGCGCTGGCCGGGGCAAGAGGATGCCGTGCGCAAGGCCATCGCCCAGGCCGACGCGATCCTGGTCTCGGTCGGGCCGGACCGGGGCGCGGACCCGGTGCTGGCAGCCTTCGGCGCCGAGATCGCCGCCGGCCGCCCACGCTGGCTGGGCTATCTCTCGACCACCGGCGTCTATGGCGACCGCGACGGCGGCTGGGTGGACGAGGACACGCCCTGCACCCCCTCGACCCGGCGCGGGCGCGAGCGGGTCGCGGCCGAGCAGGGCTGGCAGCGGCTCGCCGCCGAACACGGCCTGCCGCTGCACATCTTCCGCCTGGCCGGCATCTATGGGCCGGGGCGCGGCCCCTTTGCCAAGGTGCGCGAGGGCACGGCGCGGCGCATCGTCAAACCCGGCCAGGTCTTCTCGCGCATCCATGCCGAGGACATCGCCCAGGTGTTGCTGGCCTCGATCCGCGCGCCGCGGCCGGGCGCGATCTACAATGTCTGCGACGACGACCCGGCCCCGCCCGAGGCGGTGATCGGCCACGCCGCCAAACTGCTGGGCCTGCCCCTGCCGCCCGCCGAGGATTACGCGAGCGCCGAGATGACGCCCATGGCGCGCAGCTTCTATGCCGAGAACAAGCGCGTCTCGAACGACCGCATCAAGCGCGAGTTGGGCGTGACCTTGCGCTATCCCGACTATCGCGCCGGGTTGGCCGCGCTGGCCCGCGCCGAGGGAACCGAGGCTTAGGGCGCAATCGAGCAGCAGCCCGTCAGCATGCGCGACGGCTGCTCCTGCCCGTCCAGAATCACCGCGACGGCCAAGGCATAGCCGCGGTCCGACATGCCGTCCGAGCATTGTTCGGGCCGCAGGAAGGCCGTAAGCCGGCCCTTGCCGTCGCCGGCGATGATGCCGCGCGTGGGCTCGCCCTCGATGCCGCGATCCATGACCTTGCGCAGCGAAAGCTGGCGCTCGGGCGCATCGGGTTCGCTGAAGACCAACCCCTTCTGCACCGTCTTGACCGACCAGAAGGGCTCGGTTCCGCTGCAATGCAGCGCCAGCGGCAGTTCGGCGGGCTTCCAGACCGTCGCCTGCGGCTTGAGAAAGCGCAACGCCACCCAGCCCGTCGTCTCGCCCACGTTTACGAGGCCCCACTTGCCCGAGGCATCGCGGTCCAGCAGCTCGACCCCCTTGGCGGTCGAGGCGAGCCGGCCGATGATCTTGGCCTGCCCGTGCGGTGCCTCGCGCACGTTCAGCTTGTCCCAGGTCTCGACCACGGTGACGTCGAACAGGTGCGGCAGATAATCCTGCGCCTGCACCGCAAGAGGCGCGGCAAGGGCGAGGCCGGTCAGAAGGATACGCAGCATTGTCACCTCTCAGGCACGTTTCGCCAGCGCCACGCCCAGAACCTCCAGCACCTTGGCCTCGATGTCGGGGGCGGACATGCGGGCGCAGCGATACATGGCCTCGGGGCTGGCATGGTCGATGAATGTATCGGGCAACACCATCTGGCGGAAACGCAGCCCGCCGTCGAAGACGCCCTCGTCCGACAGAAGCTGCGCGACCAGGCTGCCGAAGCCGCCGACCGCGCCCTCCTCGATGGTGATCAGCGCCTCATGCGTGCGGGCCAGGCGCAGGATCAGGTTGCGGTCCAGCGGCTTGGCAAAGCGGGCATCGACCACCGTGGGCGTGATCCCGCGCGCCAGCAGCGCCTCGCGCGCCCGCATGACCTCGGCCAGCCGGGTGCCGAAGGACAGGATGGCGACGCGCTTGCCCTCGGCCACCACCCGGCCCTTGCCGATTTCCAGCACCTCGCCGCGTTCGGGCATCTCGACGCCGGTGCCCTCGCCGCGCGGATAGCGGAAGGCGATGGGGCCTTCGTCATGGGCCGCCGCGGTGGCGACCATATGGACCAGTTCCGCCTCGTCCGCGGCGGCCATGACCACCATGCCGGGCAGGTTCGCGAGGAAGGCGATGTCATAGGCGCCGGCATGGGTGGCGCCATCGGCACCGACCAGACCGGCGCGGTCGATGGCAAAGCGCACCGGCAGGCGCTGGATCGCCACGTCATGCACCACCTGGTCGTAGCCGCGCTGCAGGAAGGTCGAATAAAGCGCGCAGAACGGCTTCATCCCCCCCGCCGCCAGCCCGGCCGAAAAGGTCACGGCATGCTGCTCGGCAATGCCCACGTCGAAGCAGCGGCGCGGGAAACGCTCGGCGAACAGATTCAGCCCGGTGCCGTCCGGCATGGCGGCGGTGACGGCGACAATGCGGGCGTCGCGGCTGGCCTGATCGACCAGCGCACGGGCAAAGACCGAGGTATAGCTGGGTGCGTTCGATTTCGCCTTGGCCTGCGCGCCGGTGTGAACGTCGAATTTCGCCGTGGCATGGCCCTTGTCGGCGGCGCGCTCGGCCGGGCCGTAGCCCTTGCCCTTGCGGGTCACGACATGCAGCAGCACCGGCCCCGTCGCCCGCGCCTTGACCGTGCGCAGAAGCGGCAGAAGCTGGTCGAGGTCGTGGCCATCGACCGGGCCGATATAGGAAAACCCCAGTTCCTCGAACAGCGTGCCGCCGACGGTCATGCCCTTGAGCATCTCCTTGGCCCGCCGCGCCCCCTCTTGCAGGCTGGGCGGCAGGAAGCCGACCGCGCCCTTGGCGACGGCCTTGAGATCCTGGAACGGCCCCTCGGCGTAAAGCCGGGTCAGATAGCGCGACAGCGCCCCGGTGGGCGGCGCGATGGACATCTCGTTGTCGTTCAAGACCACGAACAGCCGCTTGCCCAGGTCGCCGGCATTGTTCAGCGCCTCGAAGGCCATGCCCGCGCTCATCGCGCCGTCGCCGATCACCGCGACGGCATCGCCCGGATCGCCGCCCAGTTCGCGCGCCATGGCAAAGCCCAGCGCCGCGCTGATCGAGGTCGAGCTGTGCCCGGCGCCGAACGGGTCATAGGCACTTTCCGAACGCTTGGTGAAACCGGAAAGCCCGCCCTCCATCCGCAGGGTGCGGATGCGGTCGCGGCGCCCGGTCAGGATCTTGTGCGGATAGCATTGATGGCCCACGTCCCAGATGATCTTGTCGCGCGGTGCGTCAAAGACCGCGTGCAGCGCCACGGTCAGTTCGACCACGCCCAGCCCGGCGCCCAGATGGCCGCCGGTGACGGAAACGGCGCTGACCGTCTCGGCCCGCAGCTCGTCGGCAAGCTGCCGCAGCTCGCGATCGGTCAGATCCTTGAGGTCGGACGGCAGGTGAACCCGGTCCAGGATCGGCGTCGCGGGGCGGTGGGAAGTTTCATCGGTCATGGCTTGCCCCTCTCCGGGCGGGCTGTCAGGCGTCGCGTTCGATAACGAAACGCGCGAGCTGCCGCAAGTTTCCTGCGCCCTCGCCATAGGCATCAAGGGCGGCTTCGGCATCTCGGACCAGCGCGCGCGCCTTGTCCCGCGCGCCCTCCAGCCCCAGCAGCGAGACGAAGGTCGCCTTGTTGGCGGCGCCGTCCTTGCCGGTGCGCTTGCCCGTCTCGGCCTCGGTGCCGGTCACGTCGAGAATGTCGTCCTGGATCTGGAAGGCCAGGCCCAGGTTGCGGGCATATTCCGCCAGCGGGCCGGGATCCTCGCCCGCCATGACCGCGCCGGCGGTGGCGGCGAACTGGATCAGCGCCCCGGTCTTGGCCTGCTGCAGCCGGGTGATGGCGGCAAGGTCCAAGGGCTCGGCGGCGGTCTCGGCGGCGATGTCCAGCGCCTGGCCCCAGACCATGCCGCGCCCGCCCGCCGCATCGGACAGGCCGCACACCAACGCCAGCCGCGCCTCGGGCGGGCCGACCAGCGGCTCGGTCAAAAGGCCAAAAGCCAGGCTTTGCAGCGCGTCGCCGGCCAGGATGGCGGTGGCCTCGGACCATTGCACATGCACGGTGGGCAGGCCGCGGCGCAGGTCGTCGTCGTCCATCGAGGGCAGATCGTCATGGACCAGGCTATAGGCATGCAGCGCCTCGACCGCCGCCGCGACCGGCAGCGATGCTGCGTCGGGCAAGCCGAACAGCCGCGCCGATTCCATGACCAGGAAGGCGCGGATGCGCTTGCCGCCGGTGCAGGCATAGCGCATGGCATCGGTCAGCTCGCCCTCGGGCAGGCCGGCCATGACCTCGTCCAGCGCGGCCTGGACCTGCGCCTTCACCTCGGCAAGGCGGTCCCGCATCACAGCCCCTCGGCCGGAACGGTCCCGTCGGGCTGGCCGTTGGCCGCCAAAGTGATCTTTTCCACCCGCTCCTCGGCCTCGCGCAGGCGCTTGTCGCAATGCGCCCGCAGGGCCGCACCGCGCTCGTAGAGCTTGATCGATTCCTCCAGCGTGGCCTCGCCATGCTCCAGACGGCCGACCGTCGCCTCCAGCTCTTTCATCGCCTCCTCGAAGGACATGTTCTCGATCTCGGTCCCGGTCACGCGGCAGTCTCCCTCAGCACATCGACATGGGCGCGCGCCGAGCGGCCCAGAGCGGCCAGATCATAACCGCCTTCCAGCGCCGATACCACCGGGGCCGAACACCCCGCCGCCGTGTCGCAGATCATCCGGGTGATGGCGGTGAAATCCGCCTCGCGCCACATCAGCGCGGCAAGGGGGTCGTCGGCATGGGCGTCGAACCCGGCCGAGACCAGCACCAGCTGCGGCCGCCAGGCCGCGACCCGGTCGCAGATCGCCCGCCAGGCCGCGCGCGCCTCGTCCCCGCCGCTGCCCGGCGCCAGCGGCATGTTGACGATCTGGCCATGCGCACCCCGCTCCGAGGCCGCGCCGGTGCCGGGATAAAGCGGCACCTGGTGGGTCGAGGCGAAGAACGCCCGCTTCTCGTCCCACAGCACGTCCTGGGTGCCGTTGCCGTGATGCACGTCGAAATCCAGCACCGCCACCCGGTCCAGCCCGTGATGGTCCAGCGCCCGCAGGGCGGCGATGGCGACCGAGGACAGGATGCAGAACCCCATGGCCTTCATGCGCTCGGCATGATGGCCCGGCGGGCGCATGGCGACGAAGGCATTGGGCGCCTCGCCCGCCAGCACCGCATCCACGGCGGCGCAGACCCCGCCGGCGGCATGGCGCGCCGCCTCCAGGCTGCCCGGCGCCAGATAAGTGTCCGAATCGAGCATGCTCCAGCCCTCGGCCGGCAGCTTCCGCCGCAAAAGCGCCAGGTACCCGGCCGGATGGGCGCGCAGGATGTCCCTCTCCGCCGCCTCGGGCGCCTCGCGCCGCTCCAGGTCCATCCCCTCCAGCGCGGCCAACACGGCATCCAGCCGGGCCACCTGCTCGGGATGGCTGGGCGGCGTCACATGCGAAAAGCCCGAGGGATGCGTATAAAGCAAGGTCATCGGCCCAAGGATTATGGACAGCCGCCCCGCCCGGCAAGGAAATGTTCCGCAGCTTGCCGAAAATCCCGCCCCCGGACAGGGCAAATGCCCGCCAGGCCCGCACCCGCAATGGCGGCACCCCGCCCCGGCTTCTTTCTTGGTCAAATATCCTCGGGGGGAGTCCGGCGGCCGCAGGCCGGTGGACGGGGGGGCAGACAGCCCCCCGCGGCCACGCTGAAACGGCCGCCCTCAGGCCCTCAGCCGCTGCCCGTCATGGCCGGCGATGCGCAGCTCCACCAGCGTGCCCTCGGGCATGTCGCGGTCGACGGCGACCTCGGTGAAATGCTCCGTCCGGCCCAGCCGCGGCCCCTCGGTCAGCACCATGCGCAGCGCGCCGAGCTCGGCCTCAAGATGCCGGGCCAGCGCCGCATCGCCCGCCGCCCGCAGCCGCGCCGCGCGCTCCCTGATCGCCGGGCCGGGCACGCGCGGCATCCGCGCCGCCGGCGTGCCCTTCCGCGCCGAATAGGGAAACACATGCAGGAAGGTCAGCCCGCAATCCTCGACCAGCTTCAGGCTGTTTTCAAACATCGCCTCGGTCTCGGTCGGGAAGCCGGCGATGATGTCGGCGCCGAAGACGATGCCGGGCCGCAGCTTGCGCGCCGCCTCGCAGAAACGGATGGCGTCGTCGCGCAGGTGGCGGCGCTTCATCCGCTTCAGGATCATGTCGTCGCCGGCCTGCAGCGACAGGTGCAGATGCGGCATCAGCCGCGGCTCGGTGGCGATGGCCAGCATCAGGTTTTCGTCCGCCTCGATCGAATCGATCGAGCTGATGCGCAGCCGCGGCAGATCCGGCACCAGCCGCAGGATACGCATGACCAGATCGCCCAGCCGCGGCTGCCCCGGCAGATCGGCGCCCCACGAGGTCAGGTCCACCCCGGTCAGCACCACCTCGTTGAAGCCGCGATCCCGCAGCCGCTTGATCTGGTCCACCACCACCCCCGCCGGCACCGAGCGCGAATTGCCCCTGCCGTAAGGAATGATGCAGAAGGTGCAGCGATGATCGCAGCCGTTCTGCACCTGCACATAGGCCCGATGCCGGCCGAAGCCGTCGATCAGGTGGCCCGCCGTCTCGCGCACCGACATGATGTCGTCGACCTGCACCCGCTCGGTCTCGCCGATCAGGTCGGGGGCCTGCATCGCGGCCCAGGTTGCCGGCTGCATCTTTTCGTGGTTGCCGATGACGCGGCTGACCTCGGCCATGGCGGCGAAGGTCTCGGGCTCGGTCTGGGCGGCGCAGCCGGTGACGATGACCGGGGCGCCGGGGTTCTCGCGCGCCAGCCGGCGGATCTCCTGCCGGGCCTTGCGCACCGCCTCGGCCGTCACCGCACAGGTGTTCACGATCACCGCGCCCTGCAGCCCGGCGGCCTCGGCCATCTCGCGCATGGCCTCGGTCTCATAGGCGTTCAGCCGGCAGCCGAGGGTGGCGAAAACCGGGGGCTTCAGATCCTTCATCCGCGCCAGACCCCGTCGAAGACATGCGCCGTCGGCCCGGTCATCCAGACCCCGTCCTCACGCCAGTCGATCTCCAGCTGCCCGCCCGGCACGTTGACCTTGACCCGCCGCCCGGTCAGCCCGCGCCGCGCCGCCGCCACCACCGCCGCGCATGAGCACGACCCCGAGGCCAGGGTGATGCCGGTGCCGCGTTCCCAGATGCGCAGCACGATCTCGTCCGGCGAGACGACCTGCACCAGCTCGACATTGGTCCGCTGCGGATAAAGCGGATGATGCTCATGCGCGGGCCCGAAGCGTTCCAGGTCCACCGCCGCCACATCGGGCACGAAGAAGGTCATGTGCGGATTGCCCATCCCCGTCGCCACCGGATCGCCTGGAATCGGCAGGTGCAGCGTATCGACATCCTCGGCCAGCGGGATCCCGGCCCAGCCCAGCACCGGCGCGCCCATGTTGACCCGCGTCAGCCGGTCCCCGGCATCCTCGGCCGCAAGCACCGCATGGTCGGTGGCGAGCCGCAGGGCCGAGGCGCCCGATTCGTCCATCAGGAAGCGCGCGACGCAGCGCGTGGCATTGCCGCAGGCGGCCGAGACCGAGCCGTCGGCGTTGAAGAACACCAGCCGCGCATCGGCATTCTCGCCGGGCAGGATGACGGCCATCTGGTCGAAACCGACACCGCGATGGCGGTCCGCGATCGCGGCCACGGTCGCGGCATCGGGCAGCGCGCCGGAGCGGCGGCTGTCGATCACCACGAAGTCGTTGCCGAGCCCGTGCATCTTCATGAAGGGCAGAGGGACGCTCTGGCCGGGGTTTTGCTGGTGTTCCATGGCGGTGACATACTCCTGCCGGAAAGATTCTGCCAGAGGCGGTGATTTTTCCGCTTGACCCTGTCAGCCGCCGACCGTAGTTAGCCCCCCGTGCGATGGGCCCGTAGCTCAGTTGGTAGAGCAACTGACTTTTAATCAGTGGGTCACAGGTTCGAATCCTGTCGGGCTCACCACTGAACTTCCTGTGTCAGGTGACATGCGAGTTGTCCATTTGTGACAGCTTTTTGTCCATTTTTGACAGATCTTCTGTCCATCGCAGCGGAATCTTATAGTTCGGTGCGGCAGTCGGCTGCGGCAAACGTGGCAGAGCCTTCGCAGCACCAGTCTGAGGTAGCCGTTCAACCGAGGTGCAGCAAGCTATCTCGCCCCGACGTCACAAAGGGCAACGAGTCGACACTCGCTGCGGATCACCCGCAGAGGGTTGACGTTTTCAGGAAAAAGAAGGATTCAGAAAGCAGTACTGGGTCTTTCTGAGATCCGTGACGGGGTTCGGCGGTGCAAACGTCTAGCCCCGTTTTCTTTTCCGAACGGCGATGGCCACCTCGAAAGTTCCGTTGTTTTAATGGGAAGTCAGGTCACGCTCGGTCCTCCCCATTCGAATAGACGCCGGGCCAGAGCTCATCGACAGTCGAATCGAGTTCAGATGCCACATATTCGGCGACACGGCGTGAGCGGCGCTTGCCGGTCAGCACGATGGACACAATCGGTCCAGTAATGTGCAGATCATTTTGCCATTCAGCTTCTGAAGGGCCACACCAAAATGGACAGTACAGTTCGATACCTCGGCGTCGACTTTGACAATGCGTTGACACTGTCAGAGGGGATAGACCTGTAGTCCGGAAGCTGGCCGGTTGGAAATCTGTCGACTGGCCCATGGTCGCCGGTCGGGATCGCCCCAGTGCCGCAGTGCGGCTTTCCGGAAGCTACCGTTCGACTCATCACGAGGCACTATCGTACCGGTTTCCATCCGAGACCCGTTGGCCGGCTCCAGCACCACGCTCATTGCGGCGAAGAAGTTGGGCTGGCAGGCAATCGGCATCGAAAGCGATGCCGGTCGAGGAGGAAAGTAAGCGGCGGCTACGCCCCACACGCTTTTAGCTTGCTGGCTTGAAGTTCCAAGGCAGCAGATCGTCGATTCTTGCCTGCGGGTGACCGGCGGCCACGGCCTGCAAGGTTGCCTTCAGATAGGCAAAGGGCTCGACGCCGTTGATCTTCGCGGTGGCGATCAGGGATGCGATGCATGCCCAGGATCTTCCGCCCTCGTCATGACCGGCGAAGAGTGCATTCTTGCGGGTCAGAGCGATCGGTCGAATTAGGTTCTCGACGCTGTTGGAGTCGATCTCGACACGGCCGTCGCGCAGGAAGGTCTGCAACCCGTCCCAGTGGCGGTGGATATAGGCCAGCTTCTCGCCGAGGCGCGACTTCATCGATATGCGCCGACACTGCGGCTGCAGCCACTCGCCGAAGGCGGCGACCAGCGGCGCACTGCGCGCTTGGCGGGCCGACAGGCGTTGGCCGGGGCCCATGCCGCGGATCTCGGCCTCGATCCGGTAAAGCTCGGCGATCCGGCGCAGCCCCTCGGCTGCGATCTGGGAGCCGTCGCGATCAACGATTTCC
The DNA here is from genome assembly GCF_046335115.1 of Paracoccus sp. P2. Taxonomy (NCBI): domain Bacteria; kingdom Pseudomonadati; phylum Pseudomonadota; class Alphaproteobacteria; order Rhodobacterales; family Paracoccaceae; genus Paracoccus; species Paracoccus sp. P2. The sequence goes on from NZ_JBGOSN010000032.1 coordinate 32,940, forward strand.
TTCAGCTTGCGCCGGGCATGCGCCCAGCAATGGGCGACGGTGATCGGCGCGCCGCCTGTCCGGGATGGGCGCGTCAGGCGGTTGTAGCCGGTATAGCCATCCAGCTGCAGGATGCCGTCAAAGCCCTGCAGAATGCGCTCTGCATTCTCGCCCCCACGGTCCGGCGCATAGGTGAAGACCACACCAGGCGGATCTCCCCCGCCCCATGAGCGGTCATCGCGCGCCAGGGCCCAGAGATAGCCCGTCTTCGTCCGCCCCCGGCCGGGGTCGAGCACAGGGGCCGGTGTCTCGTCCATGAACAGCTTGGTCGACGTCTTCAGGTGCTCGGCCAGTCGATCGACCACCGGACCGAGGTGGAAGGCGGCGCTGCCGACCCAATCGGCCAGCGTGCTGCGATGCAGCTCGACCCCGGCCCGGGCGAGGATCTGGCTCTGGCGATACAATGGCAGATGGTCCGCGTATTTGCTGACCAGGACATATGCGAGGGCGCCCTCGGTGGGCAGGCCGCCCTCGATCAGGTGTGCGGGCGCCGGTGCCTGAGACACCCCCTCGCCACATCGGCGGCACGCATATTTGGGCCGGACGGTGACGATGACCCGCAGCTGTGCCGGCACGATGTCCAGCCGCTCGGTCCGGTCTTCGCCGATGTGGTGCATCTCACCGCAGCCAGCCGGTCGGCGCGCTTCGAGCGGAACACGAAGATCGTGCCGGTGAAGGGGTCTTCCGCCAGCATCGACTGCGCCAGCGCCGCTAACCCGTCATGCCCCTTGCGGTTATGTGGTGCACCACATAATCGTAACTATGCGGCGATCATGATTATGCGGAGTCGCGGACGCTGACGGGCGCATTTCCGGGCCTCACGACATCTGTCGACTCCACATAACAATACGCTATCGCGCAGCGAGCATCGCGATCAATTTGTCCGGCGGGCGGAATTTGCCTGGCTTGATGCCGAGCGGCGCCAAAGCGTCGATCATCTCGAGTTTTTCGGCCGGGTCAGCGCGCAAGTAGATCTCGGTGCTCTGGAGAGTGGCATGACCGAGCCACAGCGCTACCTTGCGGATATCCCGGGTGGCCTGAAGCATGTGCATCGCGCAGCTATGACGCAGAACATGAGGCGATATTGGCTTGGCGGCAAGCGAGGGCACGACCTTCGCCGCAACCGCGGCGTGCTTTGTCAGGATATATTCGAAGCCGGCGCGCGTCATCGCCCGGCCGGCCTTGTTGAGGAAGAGCGCGGTGTCGCCATCCTTGGGTCTGACCGCGACCCAGGCCCGGATCGCGGCGGCGGTCTCCTGCCAGAGCGGCAGCACGCGCTCCCGCCGTCCCTTCCCGATAATATGGATGCTGGCCGGCGACCGTCCGTCGAACTGGTCGAGGGCGAGACCAACAAGTTCGGAAACGCGCAGCCCGCCGGCGAAGGCGAGATGCAGCATGGCCCGATCGCGAATGCCCGATGGTGTCCGCCGGTCCGGTGCGTCGAGCAGCGCTTGAACTTCGGCGCGCGAAAGGGAAGCGACCAGCGCCTCGTCGACCTTCTTCATGGGAATGGCGTGCACCCGAAGGGCCTGATCGAGAACCGCGGGGACGCGGTGCTCGAGATAGCGGAAGAAGGACTTCACGGCCGCCAGCCTTGCGTTGCGCGAACGGGCCTTGTTGCCGCGCGCCTCCTCGACATGTTCGAGGAAGGCAAGGATCATCGGCACGTCGAGATCCTCGATCTGCAGCAGGCAAGGCCTCTTGCGCAATCGTCGCGCGGCGAACGTCACCAGCAGCTGGAAGCTATAGGCATAGGCATCGCAGGTATGCACGCTGGCGCGTCGTTCGCGGGGAAGGTGTTCGCGAAGGAACGCGGTGAGATGCGGGGCGAGTTGGGTCATGCCGGCACTTCCCGATGCAAGGCCTCGCCGGCTGCCGCCATGTGCGCCATCAGCTCGGGCGTCGCCTCAAGATACCAGTAAGTATCGGTCACATGGGCGTGCCCCAGATAGGTGCTCAGGGCGGTGATATGCCGTGCTACCGCCTGGGCATCGTGCGCACAGCGTTCGAGAGAGCGAACGGCGAATGTGTGGCGAAGATCGTGGAGACGTGGTCCTTGCGATCATGGAGCGCCGCGCAAGCCGATCGATCGAATGATTTGCAGGAAGACAGTTATCACTGTCGGATAGGCGGGCGGCGTTCCCTGATGCGAAATGAAGAGTGCATCGCTCTGGCTCGAGGCCTTCAGGCGAGTGGCGAGGTATCCGTCCAATGCGCGCCGGGTCGTTGAATGGAGCGGCAGCAACCGGCTCTTTTTGAACTTGGTCTGGGCAATGATCAGCCCATCGTCGATCACGTCCGGCAGCCGAATGGCAAGCGCCTCCGAAACGCGCATGCCGGTCGCCGCGATCAGCCCGAACATCGTGGCGTAGGTGATCGGTCGGATCGAACCGTCGGGACCAAGGCGATGCGCGGCATCGATCAACCGTCGGATATCCCTGGGATCGTAGATATAGGGTGTGCGGCGCCGGTGACTGGCGCGGCCGAAGAGGTCAGCCGAGGGCACCTCGTGGCGCGGATCTTCGGCATGCAGCGCGATCGCGAAGCGGCGCACTGTCAGCAGACGGTTGCGTCGTTGCTCGGGCGATGGTGCCTGCAGTGCCCACTCGCGCACGGTCGCCGTCGTGACGACACGCTCCCCGCGATGCTCGGCGAAGGCGACAAAGTTGCGCAGGAGGATGCCCGGGGTCCGGAACTTGAATCCCAGTGCACGGTGCAGCGCTGCATGATCGGTGAGGAGCTGACTCAGCATGCCAGCTCTCCCGGCCAGGGCTGGGCAATCTGCTCCAGCATCGCAATGTCGACCTTGGCGTAATGCGCGGTCATATCGAGCGAACGGTGACGCAGCACCGTGCCGACAGCCTCGAGCGTGGCGCCCGAGCGCAGCATCGAGGTCGCCGCGGAGTGGCGCAGCAGGCTGGCTCCGGTCGACGGAGCATCGGAAATGCCCGCCCGCTTCAGCGCCAGTGCTACGATCGTGGAGACGTGGCTGGACTGCGAGAATGATCGGTAGGGTGCGACCATCATGAGAAAGACCGCCTCCTGATCCACGCGCGGCCGTTCCAGCTCGATGTAGGCGAGGATCGCATCGCCGACGTCCTGCGGGAGCGGCAACCGAACCTGCCGGCGCGCTTTGCCACTCAAGCGCAGCATGCCAGACGTCCAATCGAGATCGCTGAGTCTGAGTCCAGCGACATCCCCGGCCCGCAGCCCCAGGCGTGCGAGCAGGAGCAGGATCGCACGGTCCCGTAGGCGCCCCCTGGTAAGTTGATCGCAGGATGCAACGACGCGTTCGAGATCGGCGGCAGCAAGATACCGCGGCAAAGACGAAAGGCGCCATTGCACGACCGGCGGGATGGCGTGATCGAGGTTGGGGCGACAGAGGCCGGCACCCGCGAGGAAACGGAGATAGCTGCGCAAGGTGCTCGTTATGGTCCGCAGGTCCGCCGGTCCGGTTCGCTCGCGCCACTCGCGGACAACATTGCGGACGAGGGCGGCATCATAGTCGTGGGTCGCCGTGCCGAGTTCCGGCAACAACTTATGCAGGTGGCGAAGATGGCGGGCGATCGTCCGTTCCGACAGTCCCCGGTGGATGCGCAACCAGTTCCGATAATCGTCAAGCAGGGGATATGACGAGGCGACCTTCACGGATGGTCGCGCGACACCTTTCCTTTGCAGGAAAACAACGAACCGCCCGGCGCGGCGCGAATACTTTGGTGAAACACGCAGCCATCGCCGCCCACCAGGACATCGACACCGATGTTCGGCAAAGCGACGAACGACATCGTCACCAATATCATCGATCGCGATACCTGCGCTACCAAGCCAAGCCGCAAAATGACGCGCCGAGGCCGTGTAGCCTTCAATCGTCAGCGGCGTATATCTCTGAGCGGCAAGGTCGGCCGCGAACTGATCGATCCACGACGACAACGGTCCCGGATCGAGGAACCAGTGATTACGATTATTGGCATCCATCTTTGCTCTCCTCACGATATTGAACCATCGCGAGGGAGCATAGTTATGCGGAGCGAAAGCCTGCTCTCGGGCTACTTAGGTATCTGTAAAAAAGCCCTAATCTATCGATCGGCAACGCCAACTCCGCATAATCATGGTCGCCGCATAGTTCCTGAAGTCCACCGGCTTGGTCGCCACCAGGATCCGCATGCCCTGAGACGGCATCAGCATCCGGCGGCTCCAAGAGCACGAACGATCTCGGCCAGCCGAACCGCAGGCGTGTCCGCGGCCAGCTCGAGCCTCACCTCGCCGATTACGATCCGGATCTGCTCTTCAGCCGGCCGCCTGTCGCAGGAAGGGGGTGCTGGCGCCGGATCGCAAACCACCAGCGGTGCAAAAACCGGCGCGTCAGGTGCTATAGCTGGCAGCACCAGCTTGCCCTGCTTGGCCAACCGCCGCCACGCAGACAGCTGGTTCGGCTGAGGGGCAGCATGGATCGCGCTGGCAGGCGGTCCTGTCGATTTCCGCGAAGATCGGTTGCGCGCCCCAGACCCTGAACGAGTGGGTCAAGAAGGCCGAGGTCGACAGCGGCAAGCGCGCGGGCATTCCGACCGATATGGCCGAGAAGATGAAGGCGCTGGAGCGGGAGAACCGCGAGTTGCGTCAGGCGAATGAGATCCTTCGTAAGGCGAGCGCGTATTTTGCGATGGCGGATACTCGACCGCCGGTCGAAGTGATGGTCGGGTTCATCGACGATCAGCGTGGTGAACATGGGGTCGATAGCCGGGCCCCTCGTTGATACGCATCTCGCTCACGCCAGCGCCAACCGGCTTCACGTCTCAGGGGTTTCCGAACCGCAGCCGCTGGATGCGGCTGGCAATCTTCTGCTTGGCCCGTGTATCGCGAAGGGCAAGCAGCCATTCCCGGAAGGTGTCTGTCTGGCGGATCTCGATCATGATTGTATGTAGCTTACAGGCTACACGAAATTAAGGGCAGCAGGATGGTGCCTTGGCTGCCGCTTTCGAGGGGGCCAGCGCCAATGCATGGTAGCGGGGATGGATCGCGGCAGTGTCACCCATGGAGCAAGCGGTCAGCGGCCTCGCGAAGAACGCGCGCCACCTCGGGGTGCGAGACGGCCGCCTTGTCCTGGTAGGATCGGGCAGTCTCATGCTCGCGCCCCGGCCGCAGCAACGGCGAACTCAGGAGCAAGTCCATCACGAACGCCCGGAGCGCCTCACCACGTTTGTCGTTGCTTTCCATCGTTTCATCCCTCTCCGAACTCTGCCCGATCCTGCCCCACGGCTGGTGTGATGTGCAGGCAGCGGAAGGGCGAGACATTTTCAACGGATCTGGGGGATTTCGAAGCTTCGGTGTCGGGGAATACCTTGCTTTCAGTGTTCGCCTTCCCGCCGCTGACGCCCGTCGCGTTGGCGGTCATCACCGCGGGCGTGGTCTGAACGCTCCACTGACAGGGGTTGCTGCGGCCTGGTTGATCCCGCCTTGGGTTATGGCGTTGCGCCCCCAGCGCGTCTAATCGCGCCGGAGACGGGATGCTTCAGCAGAGCTTCTCAGCGGCCCGTGATCCGGTCTATGGACAGCGCCCCGGCACCGGTGGTCACGAGCAACAGGAAAACGAAGCAGAACAGGATGGCTGCATCGCCGCCGTTGGCCACGGGGAATACGCTCTTCGGGGCATGCGCCATCCAATAGGCGAAGGCCATGTGCCCGGACAGGACGAATGCCACCGGCCGGGTGAACAGGCCGAGGATGATCAGTGCGCCGCCGATAACCTCCAGCAGCCCGGAGACGAGCGACAGCATGCCGAGGGTCTCGGGGCCGGGGATGGGGATGCCGAACAGCTTCTGGGTTCCATGCTCGAAATAGAGCAGTCCGGCGACGATGCGCAGGGCCCCGATTGCATAGGGCTGTAGCGCCGAAAGCTTGTCAGTCATTACCGTCCCTCATCTTTGGGTTGATGCTGCGGACAGTGGATGGCCGCCTTCGTCAGAATGCAAGCAGGATGAAAGGCGGAGCGCAAAGCAATCGCATTGATCTTCGAGGGGCGCTGCGAGGCAAAGCCGCACGGTTTCAAGCCGTATCGGGCTCATCAGCCCTCATGGCCACCCCAGGCCCCGCCGCGACCTGCCCGCTTTCGAGGAACTGCACGCCCTGGGCCTCAAGGGCCTTGCGGATGGCTTCCTCGTTCTCCCGGCTTAGAGCTTTTGTGCGACCACTCTCGAAGGAGCGCAGCGTGTCATGTGATACGGCAGCCGCAGCCGCAAGGTCAGCAGCCTTCCAATCAATGAGCATGCGGGCGGCCTTGCAGACCTTCCTGTCAAGAACGGGCATAAACACTCCTTGTGTATATTAATACACGCATGTGTTGACATGCCGTGTGTCATGCTGTACATACCATGTGTAGCGGGGCGGTAAATAGATCCGCCGTCCAGAGTGCTCTCGCGCATTCGCGACAACGGTCAGCCTCAGCATCGGCACGGGGCAATGCTCTTGATCCATGCCGGATCGACGCCCCTGCGACATTCGCGACACCTGCGACAAACACGCCCTTTGTCGCGAATGTCGCGGGTGTCGCAATGTCGCAGCTTCCGTTTCCCGGCAGCCTCACACGGAAAAATCGCAACCGAATAGCAGCACGTTGCGATTCCTGGCCGTCGCAAAGACCCAGCCAGAGAGCCCTTTCTGACGACCCGAGGGCCGAGAACTGCGGAATAGCGAAAATCGCAGGAGGGCGCATGTCGGTCGCTACCGCTTTTTTTGTCACCCTACCAGTGTCCAAGATGAGCGTTCTGGATGGCGACCTTGGCTTGGTTATGGTCGCGCCCCATCTCTAATCCATCCCAGGGCGTGGCCTATCCGCATCACTCACGGCCGCAATCGGTAGCAGCCAACCGCAAATATAAAGGCGGGCGTGATGGCGGTTGTATCGCTTGAATGGAAATTTTTCTTATAAATATCAATGGAGTGTGGCGGAGACGAAGGGATTCGAACCCTCGAGACGGTTTCCCGCCTGCACCCTTAGCAGGGGTGTGCCTTCGACCACTCGGCCACGTCTCCGCCGCCTCGTATATGGATCAGGAGCCGCGGAAACAAGGGGTATTTCGCAGCCGCGACAAGATGGCGGAACTGGGCAACTTCCCCTGGTTTTCACGGCATCTGCCGCCCGCGAAACCCTGCCGGCCCCGCAAGACCAGAAGGCCGGGAGGCCGGGAATCCTTCCGGTCAGGCGTTGAACAGGAAATGCAGCACGTCGCCGTCCTGCACCACGTAGGACTTGCCCTCGACGCGGAACTTGCCGGCCTCGCGCGCGCCGGCCTCGCCTTTGTACGCCACGTAATCGTCATAGGCGATGGTCTCAGCGCGGATGAAGCCGCGCTCGAAATCGCCATGGATCACGCCCGCCGCCGCCGGGGCCAGCGTGCCCTTGTGGATGGTCCAGGCACGGGCCTCCTTGGGACCGACGGTGAAATAGGTCTCCAGGCCCAGAAGCTTGTAGCCCTCGCGGATCAGCCGGTCGAGGCCGGCCTCGTGCAGGCCCATCTCCTCGAGGAACATCGTCGCTTCCTCGGCGGGAAGCTGGCTGATCTCTTCCTCGATCCTGGCCGAGATCACCACATGGCCGGCACCCTGCTCGGCCGCCATCTGTGCCACGCGCTCGGACTGGCTGTTGCCGGTGGCGGCCTTGTCTTCCTCGACATTGCAGACGAACAGGACCGGCTTGGCGGTCAGCAGCTGCAGCATGTCCCAGGCTTTCCGGTCCTCGTCCGCGACTTCGACGGTGCGGGCGGGGCGGCCGGATTCCAGCGCCGCCTGCGCGGCCTTGAGCAGCTTTTCCTGCGCCACCGCCTCCTTGTCGCCGCCCTTCAGCTTGCGCTGGATATTGGCCAGCCGGCGCTCGATGGATTCCAGGTCGGCGATCATCAGCTCGGTCTCGATGGTCTCGGCATCGGCGATGGGATCGACGCGGCCCTCGACATGGGTGACATCGCCATCCTCGAAACAGCGCAGGACATGGGCGATGGCGTCCACTTCGCGGATATTGGCCAGGAACTGGTTGCCCAAGCCTTCGCCCTTGCTCGCGCCCTTCACCAGCCCGGCAATGTCGACGAAGGTGATGCGGGTCGGGATGATCTGCTTGCTGCCCGCGATCCCGGCCAGCTTGTCCAGCCTCGGATCGGGCACCGCGACCTCGCCCACATTCGGCTCGATGGTGCAGAAGGGAAAGTTCGCAGCCTGCGCGGCGGCGGTTTTCGTCAGCGCGTTGAACAGCGTCGATTTGCCCACGTTCGGCAGGCCGACGATCCCCATGCGAAAGCCCATGATGCACCCCTTTTCCCGGATTTCCGCGCTTATTATGGGGCGATGACGCGCAAGTCCAGTGGCGGGCCGTTGATCTTGCCCCTCAAGCCGGGCTAGGGCTGGGCGGACCATGAGGGAACGGGGCGCATGAGCAGAATCGACGACACTTTCGCGCGGCTGGCCAAGACGGACGGCAAGGCCTTCGTCGCCTATATGATGGGCTGCGACCCGGATTTCGACACCTCGCTGCAGATCATGCGCGGCCTGCCCGGCGCCGGCGTGGACATCATCGAGCTGGGCATGCCCTTCACCGACCCGATGGCCGACGGCGCCACCATCCAGGCGGCGGGCCAGCGGGCGCTGGCGGCGGGCGGCAGCGTCAGCCGCGTGCTGGACATGGTGCGCGCCTTTCGCGCCCAGGACGACGCCACCCCCATTGTGCTGATGGGCTATTACAACCCGATCTATGCCCGCGCGGGCGGTGTCGACCGCTTCCTGTCCGAGGCCGCCGCGGCCGGCGTGGACGGGCTGATCGTCGTGGACCTGCCGCCCGAGGAGGATGCCGAGCTGTGCCTGCCGGCGCGCGAGGCCGGCCTGAACTTCATCCGCCTGGCGACGCCGACCACCGATGACCGCCGCCTGCCCGCCGTGGTGCAGAACACCTCGGGCTTCGTCTATTACGTCAGCGTCACCGGCATCACCGGCGGTCCTGCGGCGAACGCGGCCGAGGTCGCGCCCGAGGTGGCCCGCATCCGCGCCAGCGCGAAACTGCCGGTCGTCGTCGGCTTCGGCATCTCGACCCCCGAGGCTGCGCAGGCGGTGGCGGGCGTGGCCGATGGCTGCGTCGTGGGTTCGGCCATCGTCAAGCTGATCGGCGAGGGCCGGCCGGTGCCCGAGATCCTGGCCTTCGTCGCCGACCTGGCGCGGGGCGCGCACAGCGCCTGAACCGATCCTCCGCCCGGCGCGTTCGATGATGCAGAACGCCGCGTTCCCGCCTTTGCCGGTGGGGGAAACGCGGCGCGGCGCTATCTTGGACGCATCGCAAGACGGAGGATTTCATGCCCACCCTGTTCTACCATGCCGGCGCCTGCTCGCTCGCGCCCCATATCGTGCTGGAATGGACCCGCGCGCCCTATCAGGCGGTGGCGGTCGAATTCGGCTCGGCCGAACTGCTGGCGGTGAACCCGGCCGGCGCCGTGCCGGTGCTGCGCGAGGATGACGGCTGGACCCTGACCCAGGCGGGCGCGATCCTGCACCACCTGGCGCGCAAGCATCCCGAGGCCGACCTGGCCGGCGGCGACGGCCTGCGGGCGCAGGCGGAACTCGACCGCTGGTCGAGCTTCTTCACCGGCGACCTGCATCCGGCCTTCTTCCCGCTGTTCACGCCGCAACGCTATACCACCCGCCGCGATGAGGCCGACCGCGAGGCGGTGCAGGAGGCCGCGCGCAAGCTGGTCCGCAAGCGGCTGGCGCTGCTGGACGCGCATCTGGATGGCCGCGACTGGATCCTGGGCCGCCGCTCGGTGATCGACGCCTATGCCTTTCCGATGCTGCGTTGGGCGGCGAAGCTGCTGCCCGAGGGAACCGATGGCTGGGCCAATGTGCAGGCCCTGCATGACCGCATCGCGGCCGATCCGGCCGTGCAGACCGTCCTTGCCCGCGAAGAGGGCGCATAAAGGGGAAAAAATCATGCCCACCGGCATCCATCACGTCACCGGCATTACCCGCCGGGTGCAGGCCAATGTCGATTTCTACGCCGGCTTCCTGGGCCTGCGCCTGGTCAAGCGCACCGGCGGCTTCGAGGATGCCGAGCAATTGCACCTGTTCTATGGCGACGCGCTCGGCTCGCCCGGCTCGCTCGTCACCTTCCTGGTCTGGGAGGACGGGGCGCCGGGCCGGGTCGGCCATGGCCAGGTGGCGGAAATCGCGCTGGCCGTGCCGCCCGCCAGCATCGGCGACTGGCTGACCCGCGCCATGACCGCGCGCGTGCCGGTCGAGGGGCCGCTGCGCGAGCGGGGCGAGACGGTGCTGCGGCTGAAGGATCCCGACGGCGTGATCGTCAAGCTGGTGGGGGCGGACCTGCCCGCCACGGCCCCCTTGCCCGATCCGATCGCGCCGACGCGGCTGCGCGGCGTCACCATCCTGACCGAACAGCCCGCAGCGACGCGGGATTTCCTGACCCGCTTCGGCTATCGCCCCGGCTCGACCGAGGGCGCGGCGCAGCGCATGGAATCGGACACGGATGTCGTCGACATCCGCGATGCGACCGGCTTCTTTCCGGGCATTCCCGGTACCGGCATCCTGGATCACGTCGCCTTCCGGGCGCCGGACGCCGATGCCGTGCGCCGGATGCGGCTGGCGCTGAAGGATACCGACGCGACCAGCGTGCATGACCGGAAATATTTCCTGTCGCTCTATGTGCGCGAGCCGGCGGGAACGCTGCTGGAATATGCCACCGACGCCCCCGGGTTCACCGTGGACGAGGCGGCCGAGCACCTGGGCGAGACGCTGTTCGTCCCGCCCCATGACGCGGCCCGCGCCGAGGACCTGCGCGTGATCCTGCCGCAATTCGCCCTGCCGGGCGAGGAAAGGAGCCCGATGCGCGAGTTGCATTTCATCCACCGCTTCCACCGGCCGGAAAACCCGGACGGCAGCACCATCGTCCTGCTGCACGGCACCGGCGGCAACGAATCCGACCTGATGCCGCTGGCGCATCGGATCGCGCCGAACGCCACGCTGCTGGGCGTCCGCGGCCGCTCGACCGAGGAAGGCATCAATCGCTGGTTCCGCCGCTATGACGCGGTGACCTATGACCAAGAGGACATCCGCGCCGAGGTCGAGGCCTTTGCCGGCTTCATCGGCTCTGTTGCACAAATCCTGTGAGGGATTCATCTTGTGAATCCAGTATGGTAGCTGGAGGGCATGAGCAGACCCACACCCCCCGCATACAAGACCAGGAAC
>NZ_JBGOSN010000033.1:0-44185 GCF_046335115.1 Paracoccus sp. P2
CAGAGCGCCGAGCCGCGCGAGATCGCCCGCTTCAACGCCCGGGTGAAAACCGCCGCCAAGCCGCCACCGTAACAGCGCCCCGGCAGCGATATGGAGAGGCTGCCGGTTCGAGCGGGTTTCGGTCAAGGTGCCGCGCCAGGGCGGCGACGCTTCCTCGACGGCAGCATCGCCGGGCTTCCGTTTGCTCTGCAAACCCGGCCTGCTGCCGCGTCGCACGGCGTGCGCATGGCGTGCCGACCCTGATCGCGGACGCGGCCTGCGCGGTGCCGGCCCCCCCGATTCCCTGTAAGCGTTGCACTGACCCCGCTCGCAGGCTCTGAACGCCAGCCTGTGCCGGTGTAATGCTGTCTCGAACCCGAAGGACAGCATGACCAAAGACACCCCACCCTTCCAGCCATCCGGCTTTACGATCCCCATCAGCTCGACGGGACGGCGCATCTGGCCGTCCAGTTTCAAGAAATTCGTCATCAACAAACTGAATGCGGGCGAGCTGACTGTTCAGCAGGTCGAGCAGGAAGGTCGGGTTGCGCGACCCCTCATCTATAAATGGCGGGCAAAACGTGGTGCTGACGATGAAGCAGAGCGACCGATCGACCCCTTCGCGCAGGTCTGTATTGGCGATGCTCCGCTACGGCCAGGACTGGCAACCAATAGATGACGGTCGCGGCGAGGGCGCAGGCTGAGAGAAACAGGATGGCACAGGGCATGACCCGCCCTGCCCGCGCCGCCGCCCACGGCTTCCTTGCCGCGATCCCGGGGCCATCCCGCGAGGGTTCAACCGGGCAGATGCAGGACCATGCGTCCGGCAACCCGCCCCGGGCGCGCCATCGGCCGCAAGACGGCTTAACCAGATAGAATCGCTTAATTTTTAACAGAACAGTTCAGTTTTTTCGCTTGTCAAGATGCTTATATCTTTTAGACAAAACCGGTCGGCGCCCTGTTGGCCCGATACTGCGCGTCGCGGCTCCTGACGGATTCGTCCGGCCTTGGTGCTGGAACCGCCATTTTCGGTGAATGGCTCTGTCTGCCTGAATCGGTCACGCAGGGCAAACGATTACGCGGTCCCCCGCAAGGGCTCGTATCTGATGGTGAGTGTTAAAATGTCTTTCAATTATGCCGGTCTCGAAAATCACTGCGGTCCAGCCGGACCCGACTGCGAAAAGATGATCTTCCTGGGAAAACTGCCCGATATGGATCCCTGGGAACTCGTTCCCGGCGCAGGCAAGGCCAGCGCCATATTGGGCGGCGCCAGCTTCGGCTCGCAGGCGGCTCCGCTGTCGCGCCAGCTGGTCGAGGTCAGTGCCCTGGACATCGACCGGGACGGTATCATCCATACCGACAGCCCCTCCGGCTTTCTTGCCGAGCCCATCCGCCACGACGCCGATGGCGACGGCACCATCGCCAGCCACAAGGTCGATTCGACCTTCGTCGTCAAGAACACCGCCGTCACCTTCGCCAATCCCGACGGCAGCCACGAGACGCTGATCCTGCCAGTCCGCATCATGCAGGACACCGCCGGCAATACCTTCCTGATGCCGCCGCCCAGGGGCGCGTCGCTGCAGGAGGTCGAGGCATTGACCACCCGCCCCATCACCTCGGTCTCGTTTCCCGACGGGTCGAGCAATTATGACCTGGATTACAACGGCATCTTCACCGATCGGCATTGCTTTCCCTGTTTTGCCCGCGGGACGCTGATCGAAACCGGACAAGGGCCGCTGCCGGTCGAGGAACTGGCGCCCGGCATGCTGGTCGTGACCCGCGACAACGGCTTGCAGCCGGTGCGCTGGATCGGCTCGCGCGTGCTGTGCAGCAAGACGCTGGACACCAGCCCGAACCTGCGCCCGATCCGCATTGCCGCCGGCGCGCTTGGCAAGGGGCTGCCCCTGCGCGACCTGATCGTCTCGCCCCAGCACCGGATCTTGGTGCGCTCGAAGATCGCGCTGAAGATGTTCGGCACGCCCGAGGTCCTGGTCGCCGCCAAGCAGCTTTTGCAGATCAACGGCATCGACATCGCCGACGACATGCCGGCGGTCGAATATTTCCACTTCCTGTTCGACCAGCACGAGATCGTGCTGTCCGAGGGGGCCGAGACCGAATCGCTCTATACCGGGCCCGAGGCGCTGAAATCCGTCGGCCGCCAGGCCCAGGCCGAGATCTTTGCGCTTTTCCCCGAACTGCGCGACCGGCCCGAGGATGATGTGCCGCCAGGGGCGCGTATCCTGGCCTCGGGCCGAATGGGGCGCAAGCTGGCCGTGCGTCACGCCCAGCATCGCAAGTTCCTGGTGCAATAGGCGCCGGGCAACCGCAAGGCACCTGGGCCGGGCCGGCCGGCCCGTTCTTCATCTCGCGCCGCCGCACGGGGGCTGCGGGCGGCGGCGCCCGCCCGCGGCCGAGACGGATCCCCGACCCGCAAGACGGCGGGTGGTTCTGCCCCGCCTAGCGGGGGCGAAGCGATTGCGCAGGCCGGGCGATCTTGCGGGTCGCGCGGGCTTCCCCTACATCTTGCAGAACAAAGAAAGGATCCGCCATGGCGATGGAAGCCCAGGATATAGAAGCCCTGATCCGCGCTGCATTTCCGCATGCCAAGATCACGATCACCGACCTTGCCGGGGATGGAAACCACTATGCCGCCGAGGTGATCGACGAAAGCTTCCGCGGCCAGAACCGCGTTCAGCAGCAACGTGCCGTCTATGCGGCGCTGCAGGGCCATATGGACGGCCCCAACGGCGCGCTGCATGCCCTTGCGCTGACCACCAAGGCACCCGATTAAGAGCAACCGCAAGTAGTCGCAGCCAGGCGGCGCTTCAGCAAGGACCGGACGAAATGACCGATGCACGCCAGCAAATCCAGGAGACGATCGACGCAGACGATGTCGTCCTGTTCATGAAAGGCACCAAGGAGATGCCCCAATGCGGCTTTTCAAGCCGCGTGGCCGGGGTTCTGAACTATATGAACGTCCAGTATCGCGACGTGAACGTACTGGCCGACGAGGCGATCCGCCAGGGCATCAAGGATTTCTCGGACTGGCCCACCATCCCGCAGCTTTACGTCAAGGGCGAGTTCGTGGGCGGCTGCGACATCGTCACCGAGATGACGTTGTCGGGCGAACTGGACCAGTTGTTCGACAAGGCCGGCGTCACCTATGACAAGGATGCCGCCAACAAGATCCGCGAGGCGAACGCCTGACCGCGGGCGCGCCGGCGGCGACAGGAAAGACAGACCCCGCCGGCGGCGGGGTCTTTTTCTGTCAAGGGGTTGCGGGACGATCCTCAATAAGGATCTTCGGTCCGGTCCTCGGCGTCTTCCCAGTCCGGCTCGTCGCGGTGGCGCCCTTGCCGCAAGCGCGAGGCGAGCGTCATCCCCACGGCAAAGGCGCCGATCAGCGGCGCGATGGCCGCCGCGCGGGACTGCGAGGCGCCCTGTACCGTCCCGGCGGCGCGGCGCAGCGTATCGGGCGGCAAGCCCAGGGTGCCGACGGCGCTTTCACCGGCCCGGCGCGCGACGCCATAGACGCTGGCCTCGGCGCGGTCGGCCAGCCGATCCGCCTTGTAGGCCAGGCTGTCGGTCAGCGCATGCACCCGCTGCTCGGCCCGGTCGATCAGTTGGCCGGCCTTTTGCGAGGCGCGCTCCAGCGCCGCATCCGCCGCGCCGGTGGCCTTTTCGACGGCCATGTCGGCGGCCAGCATCAGCCGCTCCTCGACCTCGGCCTTCAGCTCGTCGGTGCCGGGGACGGGATGGCGTTCCTTGCGCGCCATCAGCATCACCACCAGCCCGATCAGCAGAAAGCCCAGACCGATCGCCAGCGAGGCGCCAAGCGCCCCCCAACCCAGGTGATCGGCCAGCCAGGTCCACAGCGCCGCAAGCAGGAAACCCGCCCCGATCAGCAGGGCCACGCCTGCCCCGACGGACAGGCCGGTGCGGCGCAGCCTGTCGGTCAGGGCGAGCTGGAGTTTCCTGGTATAGTCGAACATCCGCCGAGACTCAGCGCCGCGCGATGATCAGACCCAGAAGGAAGCCGACCCCGGCCGCGATCCCCAGCGCCTGCGCCGGGTTGCGCCGCACCATGTTCGAGACCTCGTCGTAATATTCCTCGGCATGGGCCGCGACCTCATGCGCCTGGCGCTCGCCCTGCCGGTAAAGCCGGCGGGCCTCGTCACGGGCGCGCTCGGCATAATCATGGCCCCGCTCGCGGACCGTCTCGGCATATTCGGCGCCGCGGCGCTTGGCGTCCTCGACGAATTCGGCGCCTTTTTCGCGCGCGGTCTCGTAAAGTTCGGCGCCCTTCTCGCGGGCAGTCTCATAGGCGGCGCTGGCCTCGTCGGCGGCGCGGCTGGCATGACGGCCTACATCGTCAGCGGCCGCGCGCGCCTTGGCCTTCAGTTCGTCGGCGGTGGCTTCGTGGTTCGCCATGATCTTGTCCTTTCGCAAGGCTGCAACGGTTTCGGAGAGCCAACCCGGAAACCCGCAGATCGTTCCCGGACCGGCCCCGATTTCCTGCCCGCAGCGTCAAAGCGCCGCATCGAAGGCGGAAACCAGCCGCGCCATCGTGCCGTCGACATCCTTGAGCTTGTCGAGCCCGAAAAGCCCAATGCGGAAGCTGCGGAATCCCTCGCCCTCGCCGAGCTGCAGGGGCACGCCCGCGGCGATCTGGTAGCCGGCGGCCAGGAACTTGCGCCCGCTTTGCACCTCGGGGTCGTCGGTATGGCAGACCACCACCCCCGGCGCGGCAAAGCCCTCGGCCGCGACCGAGCGCAGCCCGCGCCGCGCCAGTTCCGAGCGCACCGCGTCGCCCAGCCGCCATTGCGCCTCGCGTGCCGCCTCGAAGCCGAAGGCGCGCGTCTCCTCCATCGCATCGCGCAGGCCCAGCAGCGCATCGGTCGGCAGGGTGGCGTGATAGGCATGGCCGCCATCCTCGTAAGCCTTCATGATCGCGCGCCATTTCTTCAGGTCCAGCGCGAAGCTGTCGCTGACCGTCGTCTCCAGCCGCTCGATGCCGCGCGGCGACAGCATCACCATCCCGGCCGAGGGCGAGGCCGACCAGCCCTTTTGCGGCGCCGAGATCAGCACGTCCACGCCGGTCTCGCGCATGTCGACCCAGATCGCGCCCGAGGCGATGCAGTCCAGCACCATGATGGCGCCCACCTCATGCGCGGCATCGGCCAGCGCCTTGATGTAATCGTCGGGCAGGATCATGCCTGCCGCGGTCTCGACATGCGGGGCGAAGACGGCATCGGGGCGGGTGTCGCGGATCTTTTCCACCACCTCCTCGATCGCGGCGGGAGCGAAGGGGGCGCGGGGCTCGTTGCCCTGCGGCCGCGCCATCATCACCGTGGTCTGGCGGGCAAAGCCGCCCGCCTCGAAGATCTGGCTCCAGCGATAGCTGAAAAAGCCGTTCCTGACGATCAGCGCATGGGCATCGCGGCCGAACTGGCGCGCCACCGCCTCCATGGCGCAGGTGCCGCCGCCGGGGACCAGGGCCACGGCATCCGCGCCATAGACCTCGCGCAGCGTGGCCGAGATGTCGCGCATCGCGCCCTGGAATTTCTGCGACATGTGGTTGAGCGAGCGGTCGGTGAAGACGACCGAGAACTCCTGCAATCCCTCGGGGTCCACATCGGGGCGCAATCCGGGCATGGCCAATCCTTTCTGCTGGTTTTGCCGGCAGCCTAGCGCGGTGTTGCGGCCGCTGCCAGCCCCGACCGGAACCGCAGCCCCTTGCCGGCCGCGCCGCGCCCGACTAGCTTCAGGGGGAACAACCGACAGGCCAGTCACCATGCGTATCGGCATTCTCAAATGCGGCCAGTCGCCCGAGGAACTTCGCGGCGATCTCGGCGACTATGACACGATGTTCGAGCGGCTTCTTGCCGGGCGGGGTTTCGAATTCACCAGCTATCACGTTGAGAACATGGAGTTCCCGCAGGGCGTCCACGACGCCCAAGGCTGGCTTCTGACCGGCTCGCGCCATGGCGTCTACGAAGACCATGCCTTCATCCCGCCGCTTCAGGACTTCATCCGCAGGGCCTATGCCGAACATGTGCCGCTGGTCGGCATCTGCTTTGGCCACCAGATCATCGCCCAGGCACTTGGCGGCACGGTGGCAAAGCATCCCGGCGGCTGGGCGGTCGGCGCGCATGACTACGATTTCGGCGGCGAAAAGGTCACGCTGAACGCCTGGCACCAGGACCAGGTCGTCGCCGTGCCCGAGGATGCCGAGGTCGTCGCCCGGAACGAGTTCTGCGAAAACGCGGCGCTGGTCTATGAGGACCGCGCTTTTACCGTCCAGGCTCATCCCGAGTTCGACGATGCCTTCATCCAGGGGCTGATCGAACATCGCGGCCGCGGCGCGGTGCCCAAGCCGCTCCTGGACCAAGCCAGCGCCCGCATGGGCACCCCGCGGCAATCGCCCGGCATCGCCGACCGGATCGAGGCTTTCTTCAAGGCGCCCCGCGCCTTCAGCGCAGAAGACCGGCAGGGGGCCGCATGAAGCCGCATTGGATCGAGGAAACCCCGCAGGCTGCGCAGGACTATGTCGCCGGGCGCCGCCTGGACGAGGTGGAATGCATCGTCGCCGACATCGCCGGGGTGGCGCGCGGCAAGGCCATGCCGGCCTCGAAATTCGCGCATCAGGAACGGTTCTACCTGCCGAATTCGATCTTCCTGCAGACCATCACCGGCGACTGGGCCGACAATCCCTCGGGCGCCTTCACCGAGCCGGACATGATCCTGACGCCGGATTTCTCGACCGCGACGGCGGCGCCCTGGACGGCGGACGTGACCCTGCAGGTGATCCACGACGTCTCGGACCAGTCGGGCAATCCCGTGCCGATCGCGCCGCGCAACGTGCTGAAACGGGTGGTCGATCTTTACCGGCAGAAGGGCTGGCGCCCCATCGTCGCGCCCGAGATGGAGTTCTTCCTGGTAGCGCGCAACATCGACCCGAACCAGCCGATCATGCCGCCCATGGGCCGTACCGGCCGCCGCGCCGCCGCCAAGCAGGCCTATTCCATGTCGGCGGTGGACGAATACGGCAAGGTGATCGACGACATCTACGACTTCGCCGAGGCACAGGGCTTCGAGATCGACGGCATCCTGCAGGAAGGCGGCGCCGGCCAGGTCGAGATCAACCTGAACCACGGCGACCCGGTCGCCCTGGCCGACCAGATCTTCTATTTCAAGCGGCTGATCCGCGAGGCGGCGCTGCGCCACGACTGTTTCGCCACCTTCATGGCCAAGCCCATCGAGGGCGAGCCGGGCAGCGCCATGCATATCCACCACTCGGTCGTCGGGATCGGGGACGGGCGCAACATCTTTTCCGACGCGCAGGGCCGCGAGACGCCGGCCTTCATGCATTTCATCGCCGGCATGCAGAAGCACCTGCCGGCGGCGGTCGCCTTGCTGGCGCCCTATGTCAACAGCTATCGCCGCTATGTCCCCGATTTCGCGGCGCCGATCAACCTGGAATGGGGGCGCGACAACCGCACCACCGGGCTGCGCGTGCCGATCTCGAAGCCCGAGGCGCGGCGGGTCGAGAACCGGCTGGCGGGCATGGATTGCAACCCCTATCTGGGCCTCGCCGCCAGCCTGGCCTGCGGCTATCTGGGCCTGGTCGAGGGCGAGAATCCGCGCGCCGAATGCCTGGGCGACGCCTATATGTCCGAGGACGAGTTGCCCTATAACCTGGGCGACGCGCTGGACCTGATGGACGAGAACACGGCGATGCGCGAGGTGCTGGGCCCGGAGTTCATCGACGTCTACCAGGCGGTCAAGCGCAACGAATACAAGGAGTTCCTGCAGGTCATCAGCCCTTGGGAACGCGAGCATCTGCTGCTGAACGTGTAGAGCCGGGCACGGCCTGGCCTTGGTGCGCCGTCGGGATGGGTATTTGAGAAACGGTGAAAGCCGAAGCATGAACCTGCTGTTTTCCAACGACCGGCGGGGGGAATATCCGCCCAGCCTCTATGCCGCGACCCGCGACCCGCTGCCCCCTTTCCCCGAGCAGCGCGGCGAGGAGCGGGCCGATGTCGTGGTGGTGGGCGCCGGCTATACCGGGCTTGCCGCGGCGCTGCATCTGGCCGAGGCGGGGCGCGACGTCGTGGTGCTGGAGGCGCATCGCGTGGGCTTCGGCGCCTCGGGGCGCAATGGCGGCCAGCTCGGCTCGGGGCAGCGGCTGGAGGTCGATGAGCTGGAGCGGATGGCGGGTCGCGAGGCCGCCCATCGCCTGTGGGACATGGCCGAGGAGGCCAAGCGCCTGACCCGCGAACTGGCCGCGCGCTGCGGCGTTCAGGTGGCCGACGGCATCGCCCATGCCTTTCGCAAGCCCGCCGAGCTGGACCATGCCCGCGTCCTGATCGACAGGCTGGCGCGCGACTACGGCTATGATCGGATCGAGGCGCTGGAGCGCGATGCCTTTCGCGCGCTGGTGCCCTCGCAGGCCTATGTCGCCGGCGAGCTGGACCATGGCGCGGGGCATCTGCATCCGCTGAACCTGGCGATCGGCATGGCGCGGCTGGCGGATGCCGCAGGCGCGAGGATCCGCGAGCTGAGCCATGTCCACCATATCCGCCACGCCCGCCGCGCCGGCGAAAAGAGCGTGGTCCAGACCGGCAAGGGCCGGGTGATCTGCGACCATGTCATCCTGGCGGCCAATGGCTATCTGGGCAATCTCGACACCCATGTCGCCGCCCGTGTCATGCCGATCAACAATTTCATCGTCGCGACCGAGCCCCTGGGCGCGGGGGCGGCCGAGGTGCTGACCCGCGATATCGGCGTGCATGACACCAAATTCGTGGTGAATTACTGGCGGCTCGATCCCGACGGGCGGCTGATCTTCGGCGGCGGCGAGAATGTCAGCTATCGCTTTCCCGCCGACATCGCCGCCAAGGTGCGCAAGCCGCTGCTGGAGATCTATCCCGGCCTTGCCGATGTGAAGCTGACCCATGCCTGGGGCGGCACGCTGGCGATCACCATGAACCGGATGCCCTGCTTTGCCCGGCCGGCGCCCAACTGCCTGTCGGCCAGCGGCTATTCCGGCCATGGGCTGGCGCTGGCCAATCTTGCCGGCAAGCTGATGGCGCAGGCCGTGCAGGGGCAGAGCGAAGGCTTCGACACCATGGCCGCCCTGCCCTCGCCCGCCTTTCCCGGCGGCGCTGCGCTGCGCTGGCCGCTGCTGGTCGCCGGCATGGGCTGGTATTCGCTGCGCGACCGGCTGGGCTTCTAGCCCTTTTCCGCCAGTTCGCGTTCGCGCCGGGCCTTGGCGCGGGCGATGCGCTCGGCCATCTGCTTTTCGCGGTGGCGGTGATAGGCCTTGATCAGCGGCACGGTCAGGTAATGTGCCGCGACCGAGACCGCGATTCCGGGCAGCACGCCCCCCACCGCATAGGGCAGGAAGATCTGCTCGTTGAATTGCAGCAACTGGTCCCAATGCGCCGTGCGCTCGGCGCTGAGCGGCGCGAGCAGGTTGTTCCACAGCTCGCTGCCGGCGCGGGTGAACTCGTCGAAAATCAGATGCGGGGTGAACTTGCCCTCGACCCCCAGCATCCAGCGCCCCAGCCCGACCGAGGTCAGCGCGATGAAGGGCGTGGTCAGCGGATTGCCGACGAAAGTGCCCAGCAGCGCCGCCAGGATATTGCCGCGGATCAGCCAGGCCAGCGCCGCCGCACCCATGAAATGGAAACCGAAGAACGGCGTGAAGGAGATGAAGATGCCGCAGGCCCAGCCCCGCGCCACCCGATGCGGCTGGTCCGGCAGGCGGCGCAGCCGGTGCAGCACGTATTTCGACGCCCGCTTCCAGCCCGAGCGCGGATAGAACATCTCGGTCCACATCTGAGCGTAGCTCAGCGGCTTGCGTCTCTTGAACATGTCGGCCGGGCCTCAGTTCATATGGGCGGAGGGATCGCGGATGCGCGAGACCTGGGCCACGTCGCTTTCGGTTTCCAGCGCGGTCAGCAGCGTGTGCAGATGCTCGCGGTCGCGCAGCTCGATCTCGACGCGCAGGCGATAGAAATCCGGCTTGCGGTCGATGAACTCCAGGTCCGAGATATTCGCCCCCTGCGCGCCGATCAGCGTGCAGATCCGGCCCAGGACGCCGGCATCGTGGCGGATGGTCAGCGACAGCATGGTCGAATAGGCCGCCGGGTGCTGGCCCTCGCGCCAGTGCAGGTCGACCCAGCGGTCGGGGCTTTCCTCGAACTCGGCCAGGACCGGGCAGTCGATGGCATGGATGACCACGCCCTTGCCGCGATAGGTGATGCCGACGATGCGCTCGCCCGGCAGCGGATTGCAGCAGGGCGCGCGGGTGAATTCCTGGTCGGCCGCCAGCCCCGCCACCGCGCGCCGGGCGTCGATCTCGCTGCGCTTTTCGGCCAGTTCCGGGTAAAGCGTGGTCAGCACGTCATGGGCCGAAATCTCGGCGCTGCCGATGCGGGCCAGCAATTCGTCGGTATCGGGCAGCGCCATGGTCTTGGCCGCGGTGCGCAGCGCCTTGTCGCTGACCTTGCGCCCGACATGCTCGAAGGCCACCCGCACCAGTTCGGAGCCCAGGCGAATGAAGCGCGTCCGGTCCTCCTGGCGCAGCGAACGGCGGATCGCCGCCTTGGCACGGCCGGTGACGACGATATCGAGCCAGGTCGCCTGCGGGCGCTGGCCCGAGGCGGCGATGATCTCGACCGACTGCCCGTTCTTGAGCCGCGTCCACAGCGGCACCCGGATCCCGTCCACCTTGGCGCCGACGCAGGACGAGCCCAGCCGGGTATGGATCGCATAGGCGAAATCCAAGGGCGTCGCCCCCTTGGGCAGCGGGATCACGTCGCCCTTGGGGGTAAAGCAGAACACCTGGTCGGAATACATTTCCAGCTTGACGTGTTCCAGGAACTCGTCGTGATCCTCTTCGCCGAAGCGTTCGGTCAGGCTGGCGATCCATTCGCCCGGATCGACGGCAAAGGGGTTCGCGGTGCGCACCCCGTCGCGATAGGCCCAATGCGCGGCCACCCCCGCCTCGGCCACCTCGTGCATCTGGCGGGTGCGGATCTGCACCTCGACCCGCTTGCCGTCGCGCCCCGAGACGGTGGTGTGGATCGAGCGATAGCCGTTCGCCTTGGGCTGGCTGATGTAATCCTTGAACCGGCCCGGCACCGCGCGCCAGCGGTGATGGATCACGCCCAGGGTGCGATAGCAGTCGGGTTCCGTGCGGGTGATGATGCGAAAGCCGTAGATATCCGACAGGCGCGAGAAGGACAGCTGCTTTTCCTGCATCTTGCGCCAGATGCTGAAGGGGCGCTTGGCGCGGCCATAGACATCGGCCTCGATCCCCTCGCGTTCCAGCTCGGCGCGGATGTCGGCGGTGATCTTGGGGATCACGTCGCCGGATTCGCGTTGCAGGCTGACGAAGCGGCGGATGATCGAATTGCGCGCCTCGGGGTTGATGACCTTGAAGGCCAGGTCTTCCAACTCCTCGCGCATCCATTGCATGCCCATGCGGCCGGCCAGCGGCGCATAGATGTCCATGGTCTCGCGCGCCTTTTGCTGCTGCTTTTCGGGACGCATGGACTTGATCGTCCGCATATTGTGCAGACGGTCGGCCAGCTTGACCAGGATCACGCGAAGATCGCGCGACATCGCCATGAAAAGCTTGCGGAAATTCTCGGCCTGCTTGGAATGCGCCCCGGACAGCTGCAGGTTGGTCAGCTTGGTGACGCCATCGACCAGGTCGGCGATCTCGCGTCCGAAGATCTGCGCCACCTCGGCCCAAGTCGAGCGCGTGTCCTCGATCGTGTCGTGCAAGAGCGCGGTGACGATGGTGGCATCGTCCAGCCGCATCTCGGTCAGGATGGCGGCGACGGCGACGGGATGGGTGAAATAGGGTTCGCCCGAATGGCGGAACTGGCCTTCATGCATGCGGCGCCCGTATTCATAGGCGTCGCGGATCAGTTCTGCATTGGTGCGCGGGTTGTAATTGCGGATCAGCGCGATGAGGTCTTCGACGTCGATCATGATGGGCCGAAGACCTTTGGATTCAGTTCCTGCCTTGCGCTTCCAGCATCATGCGCAGCATGCGCTCTTCCGATTCCTCGTCGGCGGGCTTGGGACGATCCATCTCGGCGCCCAGCAGAAGCGCCATCGCGTCCTCCTCGGGCTCGTCGACCTCGATCTGGGTCTGGTGCGCCTCGATCATGCGCTCGCGCAGATCGTCCACGGGCTGGGTTTCGTCGGCGATCTCGCGCAGGGCGACGACGGGATTCTTGTCGTTGTCGCGATCGACGGTCAGCGGGCTGCCGGCCGCGATTTCGCGCGCGCGATGGGACGCCAGCATCACCAGGTCAAAACGGTTCGGAACCTTATCGACGCAATCTTCGACTGTAACGCGGGCCATCGGTCAACCTTATCAGCTGGAATCGGGGTGCAGGGGGCGAGGCCGGTTATTTGGGCGCCCGCGACGGAAATGTCAAGCACTTGCCGGTCGCATCCCCGCCAAAGCCTGGGGCGGAAGCGCCGCCAGCATCTGCGCCACGCTGAGCCCAAGGCGGGGATGCACCCAGTTCGGCGCGATCTCGGCCAGGGGGGCCAGGACGAAGCCGCGGTCCTGCATCCGGGGATGGGGCAGGATCAGGTGCGGCGGGGCACGCAGCGCCTGATCCTGCGGCGGCAGGCGGCGCCAATGGTCCTGCACGGCCGCATCGGGCAGCACCAGATCGCCATGGGCCAGCAGGTCCAGGTCCAGCCCCCGCGACTGCCAGCGCCCGCCGTCGCGGCGGCGGCCCAGCTCGGCCTCGATTTCGTGCAACTCGCGCAGCAGTTGTTCGGGCGGAAGGGTGCAGCGGAAAGACGCCGCCGCATTCACATATTCGGGACCGGAACCTGCAGGAAACGCGGGCGTAAACCAGAAGCGGCTGAAGGCAACCGGCACAACCTGCGGTAATTGCGACAACTTTTTCAGCGCAAAACGCAGGCTTTCCGGCGGCGAACCTGCCGAACTAGGCAGGTTTGCACCCAGGGCAACCAAGGCTAAGTTCGCTTTCTGACTTGGGTTTCGAGACATCTCGGGGGAAACGTGTTTTACAAGGACGACCGGCTGGCGTTGTTCATTGACGGGTCGAATCTTTATGCTGCGGCAAAGTCGCTGGGCTTCGATATCGACTACAAGCTGCTGCGGCAGGAATTCGAACGGCGCGGCAAGCTGGTCCGCGCCTATTATTATACGGCATTGCTGGAGAACGAGGACTACTCACCGATCCGTCCGCTGGTCGATTGGCTGCATTACAACGGCTATTCCATGGTGACGAAACCCGCGCGCGAATATACCGACGCGCTGGGGCGCCGCAAGGTCAAGGGCAACATGGATGTCGAATTGGTTATCAACGCCATGGAACTGGCGCCGCGGCTGGATCATGCGGTGCTGTTTTCCGGCGACGGCGACTTCCGGCCGCTGGTCGAGGCGCTGCAGCGCCAGGGCGTGCGGGTCTCGGTGGTCTCGACCATGCGCAGCCAGCCGCCGATGATCGCCGACGAATTGCGCCGCCAGGCCGACAATTTCATCGAGCTGGACGCGCTGCGCGACATCATCGGCCGCCCGCCGCGCGAAGCCGCCCCGCAGGAAAGCTGACCCGCCACGGGGCCTGCACCATCGACGCCTGACAGCGGCCTGCCACGCGCCTAGCGTTCGGTCAGCTTCAGTTCGATGCGGCGGTTGCGGGCGCGGGCCTCGGGCGTGTCACCCTGCGCCACCGGGCGGGTGTCGGCGAAACCGGCCGGCGCCAGGCGGGTCACCGGAAAGCCCAGTTCCTCCACCATGTAGCGCACCACTGCCAGCGCGCGGGCCTGGCTGAGTTCCCAGTTGTCGCGATAGCGCCCCAGCCCCGAAAGCGGTACGTCGTCGGTATGGCCGTCCACGCGGATCATCCAGTCGATCTCGGGCGGGATCTCGGCCGAGATCTGCCCCAGCATCTCCGCCACCCGCGCGATCTGCGCCTGGCCTTCGGGCGACAGCGTCGCCTCGCCCGGCGCGAACAGCACTTCCGAGGAAAAGACGAAGCGGTCGCCCACGACCTGCACGCCCTCGCGTCCGGCAAGGATCTGCGACAGCCGCCCGAAGAACTCCGAGCGATAGCGGGCCAGATCCCTGGCCTCGGCCTCGGCCCTGCTGCGCGCCTCCTCTTCCAGCGCGCGGCGCTTGCGTTCCTCCTCGGCGGCGCGCAGCAGGGCGACGTTCAGCTGCCGGCCCAGATCCTCGGCGCGCAGATCGGCCTCGCGGCGCTCATCGCCCGCCGCATCCAGCACCGCGCGCAGGCTGCCCAGCTGGTCGTTGAGCCGCGCGACCTGCTGGTTCAGCGCGGCCAGCCGGCGCTGGTCCTCGGCCGACAGCGCCTCTTGTTCGGACAGTTCCTGCCGGGCCAGGGCCAGCAGGGCGGCCTGCTTCTCGGCCTCGCTGGCCTGGGCCTCGGCCTGCTCGCCCAGCTGCTTCTTGGCAGCCTCGGCGGCGGCCAGCAGGGTCAGGGTTTCCTCGGCCTCCTTGCGCGCCGCCTCCAGTTCCAGGGTGGCGGCATCGAGTTCCGCATCCGACCTGGCCAGCCGCTCGCGCAGCGCCTCGGCGGCGGCCGCATCGGCCAGCCGCGCGGTCTCGGTCTCGTCCAGCTGCTGCTGCGTTTCGGCATTCCGCCGCCGCAGATCGCCGATCAGCGCCTCCAGCGCCTCGCGCCGGGCGGCGGCCAGCCGCGCCGCTTCGGCCTGGGCGTCGATCTCGGCCCGCGCCGCGGCCACGGCCTGTTCCGAGCGCCGCAGCCGGTCGCGCTCGGCCGCCAGGTCGCGGTCCAGCGAGGCCGCCCGCGCCTGCGAGGTAGACAGCGCATCCGAAAGCTCGGCCACCTGCCGGCCAAGCTGGTCCAGCTCGCTGTCCTGGGTGGTGATCTGGTCGCGCAGCACCGATTGCACCAGCAAAAAGATGGTCAGCACGAACATCATGACCATCAGGAGCGCCGTCATCGCATCGACGAATCCCGGCCAGATCGTCGCAGAGAAACGGTTGCCGCCGCCCCGGCTAAGCCCCATCGCCGCGCTCCAGGTTGCGGATCGCGCGGGTCAGCGCCGCAAGGTCGCTGCGCAATTCGGCGATCAGGCCGTCGCGGCCGCTGGCGCTTTCCTCGACCAGCCGGCCCAGTTGCACGTCGATGGACCGCAGCCGCATCCGCGCCTCGGGATCGTCGCCCGAGGCGGCGGCCGGCTTTTGTGCGCCGAGTTCCAACAGCCGCTCCTGTCCCTCGGCCAGCCGCTCCAGCGCGCGCGCGAGCCGGGCATCCTCGGGCGACGATCCCGAGGCAAGCGCCGCCAGCCGCTCCTGGCCCTCGGCCAACCGCTCCAGCATCGCGGGCAGCGCCGGATCATGGCGCGGCTCGGCGGCAAGCCGGTCCTGCCCTTCGGCCAGCCGCTCCAGCAAGGCGACCAGATCCGGATCGCGGCGCGGCTCGGCCAGCCCGCCGATGGCCCGCTCGACCCCGGACAAGGCCTGGGCCGTCGCCTCGCGCTCGGCGGCCAGCGTCTCGCCCAGCCGATCCCGGTCCGTGCCCAGCAGCGCGGCCAGCCGCTCCACCCCCTCGGCCAGGGCCAGCGAGCGCTGGTCGGCGGCGGCGGCTTCCTGGTCGCGCAACTCGTCGCGGCTGGCATAGAACGCCTGCAAGCCGGCCATCTGCGCCTCGACCCGCTCGATNCGCGGCCAGCCGCTCCACCCCCTCGGCCAGGGCCAGCGAGCGCTGGTCGGCGGCGGCGGCTTCCTGGTCGCGCAACTCGTCGCGGCTGGCATAGAACGCCTGCAAGCCGGCCATCTGCGCCTCGACCCGCTCGATGAAACCGGCCAGAGCCGCCTCGCCCAGCCCTTGCCCCTCCGCGCCGCCCAGGCCGATGCGGGTGAAACCCGACATCCATTCCTCGAGCTCGCGATAGAAGCGGTTCTGGCCATGGGCGACGAACAGCTCCAGCAGCCCGACCACCAGCGAGCCCGCCAAGCCCAGCAGCGAGCTGGAAAAGGCCGTGGCCATGCCGCCCAGCTGCGATTCCAGCCCGGTCATCAGCTTGTTGAACACCTCGAGCCCGGATTCGCCTTCCTGCGGCGCCAGCGCGCGGATCGTGTCCACCACCGCCGGCACCGTGGTCGCAAGCCCGTAGAACGTGCCCAGCAGGCCCAGGAAGATCAGCAGGTTCGCCAGGTAGCGGGTGATGTCGCGGGCCTCGTCGATTCGCGTCGCCACCGATTCCAGGATCGAGCGCGAGGATTCGGTCGAGATCGCGCCCCCCACCGGCCCGCGCTGCCCCAGAAGCGCGGCCAGGGGCGCCAGCAGCCGCGGTGCGTCATCCGGCCCGGCCGGCTCGGCCGCGCTGACCCCGCGTTCGGCGGCGGCGCGGCGCCGGGCGGCGAAACGCTCGATCCAGCTGACAGATTTCACCAGCTCGGCCACCTGCCAGAAGCAACCCAGCACGCCCATGACGAAGACCGCCAGGATCAGCCCGTTCAGATATTCGTTCGAATGAAAGATCGAGACGATCCGGCCATAGGCGAACCATGCCCCGGCCACGACCAGCACCAGCACGATCAGCATCAGCACGATCTGCCGGACCGGCTGCGAGAATTGCGGTGGCGCCGGGCCGGCCCCGCCCGCGCCCCCGTCGCGCGTCGCCGCCAGCCGGGCGGCGCGAGAGCGGCGGCCTTCCGACGCGGCGGGCGGCCCCTCGGGCGGTTCGGCGTCAGTTCGGGACAAGTTCCACCCCCTTGCTGTTTTCCGGGCCGACTGTAGAGGCCGGACCCGCGCCTGCCAAGCGCCCTCGCGCCTGTCTATTTCCCGCCGGGCTGCAACAGCCCGCGGACCTGCCGCACCAGTTCGGCCATGGCCCGGTCCTCGATGCCCATCTGCGCCAGATGCCGGGCGGTATTGAACAGGTAATCCGCGTTCGGCCCCCGCCCGCCCTGCGCCAGGGCGATGATGCGAGCCTGTTCGTTCAGTTCCAGCGGGCCGGCATATTGGTCATGGTCGCGCCGGATCACATAGGTGATCGCCTCGACGCCGCGGCCGTCCTCCAGGACCAGCGGCAGGAAAAGCTCGGCATAGGCGTTGGTGGTCAGTTCGCGCGCGCGCAGCCCGGCCAGCGTCTCGTCCCAGTCCGGCTCGGCCACGCGCAGGGCCAGGCCCCGGCAATGCGCCCCCGGATCGGCATCCAGGCCCAGCACCAGGCCCGGCCGCTCGCTTGTGCCGCGATAGACGATCGAGCGCAGGCAGAAGCTGCGGGCATAGCCGTCCAGCCTTGCCGGCACCATCTCGGCCACGGGAAAGCCCGGATCCCACATCAGCGAGCCATAGGCAAAGACCCAATGCTCCGGCCGTTCACCCATTCTTTACCCCGGCACCCTAGATAATTCGGTCAGGAAAAACTTAGGACAGCGGGATCGGCGTTCCAAGACGCCATGACATGCGCGAGGACAGGATGCGCCGATTGCTAGCCCCCCTGATCGTTCTGGCCCTGGTCCTGGGCGGCCTGTGGCTGGGTGCAGAAAGCCTGGCGGCGCAGCAATTGCGCCGGATTGCGGCCGCGCAGCCCGCGGCGAAGCTGGAGACGGTGCAGGAATTGCGCGACCCGCGGCGGCTCGGGGTGCGGGCCCTGGCGGTGGAGATGCAGACCGATCTCGGCCGCGTCGAATTGTCGCAGGCCGAGCTTTGGCTCAGCCCGCTGCGGCCCAGCGAATTGCGGCTGGCGCTGCCGCCCCGCGCGGTGCTCGATCCCGGTTCTGGTCCGCTGGACCTGGGCCTCGGCGATGCCGCCGCCCGGCTGCGCGTGCAGCCGCTGAACGGGCTGGCCATGGCCTCGGCCCGGATCGAGGCCGGCCCCCTGACGGTCGAGGGCGCGGCGCTTGCCACGCGGCTGCGTGCCGACGCGGTGCGGCGCGATCTCGACGCGGATGCGCCGGCGGGTGCCGCGGCGGCCTATGACCTGGATATCAGCCTCGACGATCTGGAGCCCGGCCTGTTCGCGACCCTGCCCCTGCCCGGCCGGCTCAGCCTGGCCGCCACCGGGCGGGTCTGGCTGGATGCCCTGCCCCGTCCGGCGACGTTGGACCCCGACCGGTCGCCGCTGCCTGTGGGCTTGCGGCTCGACGATGCCGAACTGCGCCTGGGCGCGGTGCAGGCACGTATCCTGGGCCGGATCGAGGCGGATGCCCAGGGCCGCGCCCGGGGCCGGCTCGTGGTCTATACCAGCGATGCCGAGTCGCTGTTGCAGGCCGCCGCCACGGCCGGGCTCATCCCGCCCAGGGTGGTGGTGCTGGCCGGCACCATGCTGAAGAGCATCTCGGACCTGCCGCTCCCCGAGGATGCCGGCCTGCACTTCCCCCCCGCGGCCGAGGGCGAGCTGCGCTTGCCGCTGAACTTCGCCGATGGCAGGATGAGCCTTGGCCCGATGGTGCTGGGCCCGGCCCCGACCTTCCCGCGGCGCTAGGGCCCCCGCCGCTAGGGTTTCGGCGCCTCGCCCGCGGCCAGGCTGCGGCCGAAATCGGGCGCCGCGGTATCCTGCCCGGCCTCGATGATGCCGCGCCGGATCGCCCGCGTGCGGGTGAAGTAGTCGTGCAGGTGCTGGCCGTCGCCCATGCGGATCGCCCGCTGCAGCACGAAAAGCTCCTCGGTGAAGCGGCCCAGGATGTCCAGCACCGCCTCCTTGTTCTGCAGGAACACGTCGCGCCACATGGTCGGGTCCGAGGCGGCGATGCGGGTGAAATCCCGGAAACCCGCGGCGGAATACTTGATGACCTCGCTTTCGGTGACGCGCTTGAGGTGATCGGCCACCCCCACCATGGTATAGGCGATCAGGTGCGGCGTATGGCTGGTCACCGCCAGCACCAGGTCGTGATGGGCGGCATCCATCGCCTCGACATTGGCGCCCATGGCACGGATCAGCGCCGACAGCCGCTCGACCGCCGCCGGATCGCTGCCCTCGATCGGGGTCAGCAGCCACCAGCGGTTGCGAAACAGCGAGGCGAAGCCCGAGCGCGGCCCGGAATGCTCGGTCCCGGCCAGCGGATGGCCGGGGATGAAATGCGCGCCCGCGGGGATATGCGGCGCCACCGCCTCGATCACCGCCTGCTTGACCGAGCCCACATCGGTCACGGTCGCGCCCGGCTTCAGATGCGGCGCGATCTCGGCCGCGACCGCGCCCATGGCGCCGACCGGCACCGCCAGCACCACCAGATCGGCACCTTGCACCGCCTCGGCGGCGCTTTCGGCCACGCGGTCGACCAGCCCGATCTCGGCCGCGACGGCACGGGTCTCGGGGCTGCGGGCATGGCCTACCACCTCACCGGCCAGCCCCGCCTCGCGCATGGCAAGCGACATCGAGCCGGCGATCAGCCCCAGCCCGATCAGCGCCACGCGATCATAGATCACGGCCATCAATGGCTTCCCGCCCGCTCGGCCATGAACTGCCCGATGACATGGGCCACGCGCCGGCACGAGGCCTCGTCGCCCACGGTGATACGCAGGCAATGCGGCAGGCCGTAGCCGGCGACGCGGCGCACGATCAGCCCCTGAGCCTTGAGATAGTCGTCGCAGGCCTCGGCCGTCCCCGCATCGGCAAAGCGCGCCAGGACGAAATTCGCGCAGGACGTGTCCGAAGGCACCCCCTTCTCGGCCAAGGCCTCGGCCAGCCAGGCGCGCAAGCGGGCGTTCTCGACCTGGCAGCGGGCGATATGCTCGCGGTCGCGCATGGCGGCTTCGGCGCCCTCCAGCGCGACATTGGACAGGTTGAAGGGGCCGCGGATGCGGTTCAGCACATCGACGATCTCGCGCGGGCCATAACCCCAGCCGACGCGCAAGCCCCCAAGCCCGTAGATCTTGGAAAAGGTCCGGGTCATGAACACGTTGGGCAGCCGGCTCGCCAATTCGGCGCCGCCATCGTAATCCTCGACATATTCGGCATAGGCGGCATCGACCACCAGGATCGCCTGCGGCACGGCGCGGGCCAGCCGCTCCAGTTCCGGCAGGCCGATCATGGTGCCGGTCGGGTTGTTCGGATTGGCGACGAAGACCAGCCGCGTGCGCTCGGTAGCGCCCGCGATCAGCGCGTCGATATCGGTGACGCGGTCGCGCTCGGCCACCTGCACCGGGGTCGCGCCGGCGGCATGGGCCGAGATGCGGTACATCAGGAAGCCGTGCTCGGTGAACAGCACCTCGGTCCCCGGCCCGGCATAGGCCTGGCACAGGAAATGGATGATCTCGTCCGAACCCACGCCGCAGATGATACGGTCCGGGTCCAGCCCATGCACCTCGCCGATGGCGGCGCGCAGCCCGGCATGGTCGGTATTGGGATAGCGATGCAGCGCATGGGCGGCGCGGATCACCGCCTCGCGCGCCTTGTCCGACGGCCCGAAGGGGTTCTCGTTCGAGGAAAGCTTCACGACATTCTCGACCCCGGCCACCTTCGAGGCCCCGCCTTCGTAAAGCGAGATCTCCATGATGCCGGGTTGCGGAGCGATGGTCGTCTGGTTTTGCGACATGGCGGCCCTCTTGCAAGCCCGGCCGTCTTAGCGCCCGAAGAAAGGCTTGGAAAGCCTTGTCGGCCCGTGGCCTTCACCGTTTTCCAAATACTTCCGCGACAGTGCGCAGGCTGCGCCGACGGCGCCGCGCGCGCCCCAGGCTTCTTCGTTCCGAAAATACCCCAGCAAGGCCGCAGCCAAGCCGGCGCCGCCGTCACTCGGCCGCCAGCGCCTTTTCCAGCTCGGGCAGGAATCGGTTCGTGTAATCCTCGCGCACCAGCGGCCCGGCATGGCGGTAAAGGATGCGTCCCGAGCCGTCGATGATGAAGGTTTCGGGCGGCGCGGTCACGCCCCAATCGATCGCCACCCGGCCGCGCGGATCGGTGGCCAGCGCGTGATAGGGATCGCCATGTTCGGACAGGAACCCCAGCGCGGCGCCCTCGGGATCCTTCAGGTCGACACCATAGACCGGCAGCCGGGCCGAAAGCTCGGTCAGCGTCGGATGCTCGGCGCGGCAGGGCGGGCACCAGCTGGCCCAGAAGTTGACCAGCTTCACCCCCGGCTGGCGCAGCATCTCGTCGGTCAGCTGCACCTTGCCCGGCAGCGTGGTCTCGCCGACCGCGGGCGCCTCGCGCCCGATCATGGCCGAGGGCAGCGCGTCGGGATCGTCGCGCAACAGCGCCCAGCCGGCAAGAGCGGCGAAACCGGCAAAGACCGCCACCGGCAGCAGCATCATCGGCGATATCCTAGCCACGGCGTTCATGCTCCTGCAATTCGCGGCGGGCGCGGGCATTGGCCAGCACGGTCTGGACGACGATGCCGACCAGCAGCACCAGGCTGGCGCCATAGGCGGCCAGGACGGTCCCGGCATATTTGCCAAGTTCTGTCATGCGCGGTTCTCCCTTGCCAGCAGGGCCGCCAGGCGGCGGCGGCGGATCTCGGTCCGGGTGCGGACCAGCAGCAGCGCCAGGAACAGCAGGAAAAACCCCGCCATGGTCAGGTAGAGCGGATAGCGATAGACCGCCGACATCCGCTCGCCCGGCGCCATGGACAGCGAGGCGCCCTGATGCAGGCCCTGGTTCCAGAAGTTCACCGCATAGCGCGACAAGAGCGCAAAGACCGAGCCGACCAGGCACAGCACCCCGGTCAGGTCGGCGGCGCTGTCGGGATTCTCGACCGCCCCCCACAGCGCCATGTAGCCCAGATAGAACAGGAACAGGATCAGGAACGAGGTCAGCCGCGGATCCCATTCCCACCAGGTGCCCCACATCGGCTGGCCCCAGATCGCCCCGGTGATCAGCGCGATCAGCGTCATCACCGCGCCGACGGGCGCAGCCGCCTTGGCGGCCAGCGCGCTGACATGGTGGCGCCGCACCAGCCAGATCAGCGAAGTCACCAGCATCATCAGCCAGATGTTGATCGCCATCAGCGCCGCGGGCACGTGCAGGAAGATGATCTTGACCGTCGATCCCTGCTTGTAGTCCTGGGGCGTCAGGAAGCCCCAGACCAGCCCCGCCACGGTGCAGACCGCAGCAGCCGCCACCACCCAGGGCAGCACGGCGCCCGAGGTGCGCATGAACTTGACGGGGTTGGCATATTCCCAGATTGACATGTTCGCTTCCTAAATCGGGCGCGGCGCCCGCTCAAGTGGCCAGTGGTCGCGTTCACCGCAGATTGACACGCAGCGCAGCGGCTGCGGCAAAGGGTGCCAGGGCCAATGTGGCCAGCGTGATCGCCGCCAGGAAGACCAAAGGCGTCACCGGATCGGCCCCTGCGGCACCTCGCCGCACCGCCTCGGCCCCGAAGATCAGCGTCGGCACGTAAAGCGGCAGCACCAGGAGCGACATGAGCAGCCCGCCGCGGCGCAGCCCCACCGTTACCGCCGCACCGAAGGCGCCCAGCATCGACAGCGCCGGCGTGCCCAGCATCAGCGAGGCGACCAGCCAGGGATAGGCCGGCCCCGGCAGATGCAGCAGCAGCCCGAAGACCGGCGCCGACAGCGCCAGCGGCAGGCCCGTCACCAGCCAATGCGCGACGGCCTTGATCGCCACCGTCCCCTCCAGCGGCAGGGGCGCGGTGGCCAGCAGGTCCAGGCTGCCATCCTCGAAATCCAGGGCGAAGATGCGGTCCAGAGACAGCAGGCAGGACAGCAGCGCCCCCACCCACAGGATGCCCGGCGCGATGCGGGAAAGCTGGCCGCCCTCGGGGCCGACGCCGAAGGGAACCAGCGTGCAGACGATCAGGAAGAATGCCAGCGCCAGGCCGAAGCCGCCGCCGGCGCGCGTGGCCAGCCGCAGGTCGCGGATCAGCAGCGCCTTCATCCGCCCGCCCCCGTCCGGCCATTGCTCATCCGCCGATCCTCCACCCGCCCGCTCCTTATCCGAATGCTTCGTTGAAGCCGGCCGGCCGGGCTTCGCGGCGGGCCTGGCTGGCGCGATAGGGGCCAAGCTCCAGGATCTCGGCCTCGGGCAGGCCCAGTTCGATATGGGTGGCAATCACCGCCGCCCCGCCCCGGCCCAGATGGGCGCGCAGCATGGCGGCGAACAGCGACACCGAATCGCGGTCCAGCGACACCGTCGGCTCGTCGAGCAGCCAGACCGGGCGGCCCGTCACCATCAGCCGCGCCAGCCCCAGCCGCCGCTTCTGCCCGGCGGACAGCGCATGGGCCGGGCGGTCGGCCAATTCGCGCAGGTTCATCGCGTCGAGCGCCCCGGCAATATCCTCGCCGCCAAAGATCTCGGCCCAGAAGCGCAGGTTCTCGGCCGCGCTCAGCGCCGGCTTCAGCCCGTCGGAATGGCCGGCATAGGCGATGGCGTCTGGCGCGGCCTCGATCACGCCCGCAACCGCGGGCTGCAACCCGGCCAGCGTGCGCAGCAGCGTGGTCTTGCCGATGCCGTTCGGCCCGCGCAGCACCAGCGCCCCGCCAGCGGCAAGGTCGAAGCTGACGCCCTCGACGGCACGCAGCCCGCCGCGCGCCACCGCCAGGTCGCGGACCGCAAGCAGGCTCATAGCGGGACCAGCGCGCAGGCCACGCGCCGGCCCTCGGACAGCGTGACGTTGTAGCTGCGCGCGGCCGAGGGCGAGCTCATCGGCTCGGCCATGATCCCGGCCGCTTCCAGCGCGGCGGCCAGCTCGGGCGGCGGAAAGGCGATCTCGGCCCCCATGCCCAGGAAAAGCACGTCCACCCGCCCGGCCAGCGCCAGCAGGGCGGCGCGGTCATCCAGCCCGCCCCAGGGCTGCACGCCCTGCGCGGTGACGATCACCGCGCCGTGATGCGCCACGCCGCCGACGCGAAAGAAGCCGGGGCCGTAGCCGTCCACCGGCACGGCCCCGGAAAATTCCGTCGGCACCATCATGGGCATCAGGGCACATCCCGGAAGGCGGCGGGAATGTCCTCGCCCGGCGCCTTTTCGCTGGGGCCGGGCTTGGACCAGTCGCGCTTGACGCCCAGCCACAGCACGATGTTCTTGGCGACATAGATCGTCGAATAGCAGCCCACGATCACGCCCCAGAGCATGGCGATGACGAAGTCGCGGATCACGTCGCCGCCGAAGATCAGCATCGCGGTCAGCGCGATGGCGGTGGTGACGGCGGTCATGATGGTGCGCGATAGCGTCTCGTTGCAGGTCAGGTTCATCAGGTCGAGCAGCGGCCGCGTCTTGTACTTGATCAGGTTCTCGCGCAGCCGGTCGAAGACCACGACCGTATCGTTGCACGAAAAGCCCAGCGTCGTCAGCAGCGCCGCGATGGTGGTCAGGTCGAAGCGCAGCTGGAACAGCGAGAACAGCCCGACCGTCAGCAGCACGTCATGGATCAGCGAGATCACCGCCCCCAGCGCGAACTGCCATTCGAAGCGCAGCCAGATATAGAACATGATGCCGATGGTCGCCGCGCCCACGGCATAGAGCGCAGTCTTGATCAGCTCGCCCGAAACCTTGGGCCCGACCGATTCCACCGCGGCAAAGACCACCTGCGGATCGACGGTGTGCAGCGCCGCCTCGATCTCGTTCAGCTGCTCGAGCGTGACCGATCCGGTCTCGTCCGTGGTGCCGATGCGGATCATCGCCACATGCTTGGTGGTGCCGAAGGCCGGGTCGAAGACCTCGGTGATCGAGACGTCGCCCAGGTCCAGGTCATTGAGCGCCTGCCGGTAATCGCCGACATCGAAGGCCGTCGGGCTTTCGGTGCGGATGGTGGTGCCGCCCTTGAAGTCGATGCCGAAGTTCAGCCCCATCACCAGCAGCAGCAGGACCGAGCCGACCATGGCCGCGGCCGAGACGCCGAAGGTCAGCCATTGCCAGCGGAAGAAGTTGAAGCTGGTATTGTCGGGAACGAGTTTCAGACGAAATGCCATGGTCCTGCTCCCTTACAAGATCAGTTCTTTGGGCTTGCGCCATTCCAGCCAGAACACGATCATCAACCGCGTCAGGTAGATGGCGGTGAAGACCGAGGTGACAAGGCCGATGGTCAGCGTGACCGCAAAGCCCTTGACCGGACCCGAGCCCAGGAAGAACATCACCGCGGCCGCGATGAAGCTGGTGACGTTGGCGTCGATGATCGCCGACATCGCCTCGCCGAAGCCGTCGTCGATGGCCTTGACGATGCGCTTGCCGGCGCGCAATTCCTCGCGGATGCGTTCGTAGATGATGACGTTGGCATCGACCGCCGTGCCGACGGTCAGCACGATGCCGGCGATTCCCGGCAGGGTCAGCGTCGCCCCCATCATCGACATGACCGACAGGATCAGGATGACGTTGACGATCACCGCGATCGAGGCGAAGACGCCGAACAACCCGTAGCTTGCGACCATATAGGCCACCACGGCGACCGTGGCGATGATCGAGCTGAGCCGGCCGGCGTCGATCGAATCCTGCCCCAGTTCCGGGCCGATGGTGCGTTCCTCCAGGAAGGTCATCTGCGCCGGCAGGGCGCCCGCGCGCAGCAGCACGGCCAGCCGGGTCGATTCGTCCACGTTCATCGCGCCCGAGATCTGGCCCGAGCCGGTGGTGATCGCCTGCCGGATCACCGGCGCCGAGATCACCTGATTGTCCAGCACGATGGCGAAGGGCTGGCCGATATTGGCCGAAGTATAGGCCCCGAATCGCTTGGCGCCCGACGGGCCGAAGCGGAAATCCACCGCCGGCTGGCCGTTCTGGTCGAAACTGGGCCGGGCGTCGGTCAGTTCCTCGCCGGTGACGACCGGGTTTTCCTCGATGACATAATAGACGCCGGGCTCGTCCATCGAGGGCAGCAGCACGTTGCCGGTGCCGGGACGCGCATTGGCGTCGGCGGTGCGGCTGACCACCGGGTTGAAGGTCAGCTTCGCGGTGGTTCCGATCAACTGCTTGAGTTCCTCGGCCGAGCCGATGCCGGGCACCTGGATCAGGATGCGGTCCTTGCCCTGGCGCATGATCGTCGGCTCGCGCGTGCCGACCTCGTCGATGCGGCGGCGGATGATCTCCAGCGACTGCTGCACGGTGCGGTCGTCGGTCGCGGCCTTTTCCGCGTCCGAAAGCTGCACCGTCAGCCGGTTGCCCGAGGCCGAGATCGCCAGGTCGCTCTGCCCCGCCCCGGTCAGCGAGGTGACGGGCACGGCCAGGCCGCGGGCGATCTCGACCGCCTTCGCCATCTGATCGGGGTTGCCGATCTCGACCGCCAGCTGGCCCTCGGGCGCTTGGACGCGGCGGACGGCGCCGACCACGTCGCGCTGCGCCGCCAGCGCGTCGCGCAGTTCCGGCCAAAGCGCATCCATCCGCGCCTTGTAGACATCCTGGACATGCACCTCGCCCAGAAGATGGGCGCCGCCGCGCAGGTCGAGGCCCAGATTGACCAGCCCCGAGGGCAGCCAGTCCGGCCAACCGGCGCGGGCGGCGGCGTCTTCCTGGGATTCGAACCCGTTGCGTTCGGCGGCGGTGACGGCGTCGTTATGCTGCTCGACCTTGGTATAGAACAGGTTCGGCATGGCATAGAGCAGACCCAGGGCGACGAGCCCCAGGATCAGCAGACGCTTCCAGAATGGGATGTCCAGCATGGCGGGATGCGGTTCTTCAGCTGTTGGCGGCGGCGGGTTGGGTGCGGTTCACCAGCCCGGTCACGGTCGAGCGGATGACGCGGACCTTGACGCCGGGAGCGATCTCGACCTCAAGCTCGTTGTCGCGCACCGAGGTCACCTTGCCGATCATCCCGCCCTGGGTGACGATCTCGTCGCCCTTTTTCAGCGCCTCGACCATGGCGCGATGTTCCTTCACGCGCTTCTGCTGCGGGCGGATCATCAGGAAATACATGATGACGAAGATCAGGATGAGCGGCAGGAACGAGGCGAGTCCTGCAGCGCCGGAAGCGCCTCCGGCGGCCTGGGCATAGGCGGGGGTCACGAGCATTCAGTCTATCCCTGTGCTGACGTTCTCCGGGAGATCCCCCGGCGGAATTGGCGCGCACCCTATCCGCGGCTCGGACCGATGGCAAGAAAGCCCGGACCTTGGCGCGGGGCGGGTGCGACCTGGGCGCGCCGTGGACATGGGGCCGCGCATGTGGCAGGTCAATGCGACGAGCCGACCAAGGGAGATCACGATGGCCGAGGACAAGGCGCCCCACCCCGCGCCGGACCATCCCGCACTGGCGCGCGATGCGACGGACCGCACCGGAATCCGCCGGCTGCTGGCGATCATGGCCGCGCTGCGCGATCCGCAGACCGGCTGTCCCTGGGACATCGAACAGGATTTCGCCTCGATCGCGCCCTATACCATCGAAGAGGCGCATGAGGTCGCCGACGCCATCGCGCGTGAAGCCTGGGACGAATTGCCCGGCGAGCTGGGCGACCTGCTGCTCCAGGTGGTTTTCCACGCGCAGATGGCGGCCGAGGCGGGCATGTTCGACTTTGCCGATGTGGTCGAGAAGATCTCGGACAAGATGATCGACCGCCACCCGCATATCTTCGGCAACGAATCCCGCGACAAGTCGGCCGCCCAGCAGATCAGGGATTGGGAGGCGATCAAGGCCCGCGAACGCGCGGCCAAGGCGGAACGCGGCGTGCTGGACGGTGTGGCGCTTGGCCTGCCGGCGCTGACCCGCGCGGTCAAGCTGCAGAACCGCGCCGCCCGCGTCGGCTTCGACTGGCCGGGCCCCGCCGAGGTGCTGGACAAGATCACCGAGGAAAGCCGCGAGCTGGTCGAGGCCAGGGGCGGCTCCGATCACGCCCATTTGACCGAGGAATTCGGCGACCTGATGTTCGTGATGGCGAATCTGGCCCGGCATCTGGAGATCGACCCCGAGGAGGCGCTGCGGCTGGCCAATGCCAAGTTCACCCGCCGCTTCCGCGCCATCGAGGCCGCGCTGGCCGCCCAGGGCCGCCGCCCCGAGGACAGCGACCTGGCCGAGATGGACGCGCTGTGGAACGAGGCCAAGGCTGCCGAACGCGCCTGATCCCTCGGCCGCCCTGCCGCCGCTGGCCGGGATCGAGCCGCTGCGCGTGGTCCGCAACCGGCCCGACCGGCTGGTGGTGCAGATCCGGCTGGACGGCCGGCCGGCTTGGCTCAGGCAGTTCCGCGGCGCCGATCCGCCCGCCGGCGTGGCACGGGCGCAGGCGCGGCTGCGCCAGGCGGCCGAGGTGCTGGGCCAGGATCTCGACGCCGTCGCCCCGCCCCTGCTGGCGCTGCCCGAACAAGGCATCCTGATCACCGCCCCGGCACCGGGCCGGCCCGTCGCGCATCTGCTGGCCGAGGCCGGCCCGGCAGAGCGCGCCGCGCTGATCGCCCGCATGGGGTCATGGCTGCGCCGCCTAGCCAGCGCGACGCGCAACCGCGGCACGTTCGGGCCGCGCTTCTGGCTCAATGGGCTGGAGGCCCGGATCGCCGCCGCTTCGGGCGACTGGATCGACCGCGACCTGGTGGCAGGCCATATGCAGCGGATGCGGGCCGAGGCCGCCCGGCTGCGCGGCGCCGCGGTCGAACGCGGGCTTTGCCATGGCGACCTGACGCCCGACAACCTATTCGTGGACGAGCCCCGGCCCGGTGCGCTGCGGCTGACCGCCATCGACATGCAAGGCGCGACCGAGATGGCGCTGGCCCGCGACATGGCGCGGCTGCTGGCCTGGCTGGAAAGCCGGCGCGAGCAGCCGCCGGCACTGGTGCGGGACGGCATCGCCCTGCCCGACTGGCAGGCCCTGACCGGCGTGCCCGGCCTGCTGGCACCGGACCAGGCGCCGATCCTGCGCTTCCTGATCGGGGAGGTGATGCTGGCCTATTACCTCGACAGCGCCCGGCAGCGGTTGCGGCGCCGGGCCCTGGTCCGGGCAATGCGGGCCTGGGCCAAGGCCGAGGTCACGCCGGCGCCATGACCTCGGCCAGCGCCGCGTCATAGACCGCCAGCGCCTCGGCCCGGTCGCGGGCCCGCGATGCGCCTTCGGACAATTGCCGCCGCCAGCCGCGCGCGCCGGGCCGGCCATGGAACAGGCCCAGCATGTGCCGCGTCGCCTGATGCAGCCGCCCGCCCGAGGCCAGATGCGCGTCGACCAGCTCGCGCAGCGCCCGCGCCGCCTCCAGCGGATCGGCAAAGCGCGGCTTCTCGCCCCAGAGCCGGTCAGCCTCGCCCAGCATGTCCCATGGCTGGTGATAGGCCGCGCGCCCGACCATCACCCCATCCATCGCCCGCAGGTGATCGCGCACCGCGTCGAGCGAGGCGATGCCGCCATTGATCGACAGGTGCAGGTCGGGAAACGCCTGTTTCATGCGATGCACCAGCGGATAGTCCAGCGGCGGGATCTCGCGATTCTCGCGCGGGGACAGGCCCTGGAGCCAGGCCTTGCGGGCATGGATGGTCATGCGGCGCACGCCCACGTCGCGCATGCGGGCGATGAAATCGGGCAGCACCGCCTCGGGCAGCTGATCGTCCACGCCGATACGGCATTTCACCGTGACCTCGACCGGGCTCGCTGCAACCATCGCCGCGACGCATTCGGCGACCAGGTCCGGCCGGGTCATCAGCACGGCGCCGAAACAGCCCGACTGCACCCGGTCGCTGGGGCAGCCGACGTTCAGGTTGATCTCGTCATAGCCCCAATCGGCGCCGATCCGCGCCGCCTCGGCCAGCTGCGCCGGGTCCGAGCCGCCCAGTTGCAGCGCCACCGGATGCTCGGCCGCGTCGAAATCCAGCAGTTTCGCCCGGTCGCCGTAAACCAGCGCCGGGGCGGTCACCATCTCGGTATAAAGCAGCGCGCGGCGCGACAGCAGCCGGTGGATGCGCCGGCACAGGCTGTCAGTCCAGTCCATCATCGGCGCGACAGAAAGCCTTGCGCTGTTGTTTCTGTTGATGAAATCTTCCGTTTCAGCCATTTTTAGCACTTGCTGCGCCGCTTGATCCCGTCTCGTTCCCGCCTGCGCCTGCCAGGAACGCAGGGCCCATGGCAAATCCCAGGGAACCATCACCCGAGCGCCGTTCCTGGGACGGCATCGCCGTCTATACCGCACCGGCACCGGCTGCGCCACCTTGGGGATGCGGCCGCCGAAATCATCAAGAAGGCTTCCTGCATATTGAAAAGCCGCCCATCCGGGCGGCTTTGATTGTCGCGACAACTCTTGGCCGGTCATAAACGGCCGGTCGGGTTTTGTCAGAACCGATACGACGCCCGGATCTGGACCATATCCGCATCAAGGTCGATGTTGGTGCCGTCGATATCCGAGAAATCGGCATGGCTGTACTCCAGGCCGGCCGAGAAACTGTCGGTCAAAAGGAAATCGGCGCCAATGCCATAGGTCAGGCCGGTTTCCTTGGCATCCTCGTCCGAAAGACGCGCGGCACCCAGGGTCACATAGGGCTGGAACTTGCCCATGTCGTAGCCGGCACGGGCGCGCAGGCGCCACAGGTCCGCGCTGCCGTCGAAATCGTCATGCTCGACATTGTTGTAGTCCAGTTCGCCGCCCAGGACGAACTGGCCGAAATCGTGCAGATAACCAGCATGCAGGCCAAGCGCGTCGAAATCGCCCGCATCGACCGTAACGCCGGGGACCGAGGCGTCGAGGCTGCCCTGCCCGTATTGAACACCGGCATAGAACCCGGTCCAATCGACATCGGCACGGGTTTGAGCGACGGCGACCGGCTACTCAACGACAGGAGCGACATATCCCCCGGCAAAGGAGGCGCCCGCAATAAGGCTGGCCAAGGCGGCATAGAATGCAGTTTTAAACTTCATATCTCCGTAAGTCATGCGAATGCTCGCCGGCGACGCATACTGGCAAAGCCGTGCCCGGAAAAGCGGCAAGGAAGCGGAGAGGCGCGATGTGATATTTTTATGACACGCGCATTTGCATGCCATGCCTGCGCCGGGGTTTTCAAACCGCGCCCGACGTTTCCGCGCCCATAAAACGAATGCCGGGAACAGGCCATCCTTGCGGCGGCACCGCAGGCCGCCTGCCCCAAGCAACCGAACGGGGCCCTGCCCTCCTGGAGCGGGAATCACGCGGGCGCAAGCCGTACTGCATTCGGGCGGGTCGTCCCCGGCAGGGTTTGCGATCCGTCCGGCTTCTTCTGCTTGGTGCCTGGTTGCGATGGTACCGCCTCCCCGGCTCGAACGGGGGACCCCCAGATCCACAATCTGGTGCTCTAACCAACTGAGCTAAGGCGGCACAGGCGGGTATCTAGCGCCAGCCACCGGGCTGCGCAAGCCCGTCTTGCCGGAAATTCGCATGCGGGTTAAGGAAAATCCCCGGATCCAC
Source organism: Paracoccus sp. P2 (assembly GCF_046335115.1). NCBI lineage: Bacteria > Pseudomonadati > Pseudomonadota > Alphaproteobacteria > Rhodobacterales > Paracoccaceae > Paracoccus > Paracoccus sp. P2. The sequence goes on from NZ_JBGOSN010000033.1 coordinate 31,207, forward strand.
GAGGCCGGGCGCCAGGAGAGACAGCATGAGCATCAACAGCCAAAGCGACATCGCCGCCAATCTTCAGATCGGCCCCACCGACCGCGGCATGGTCAGGATCTATGTCGAGGCCGAGAATGTCGACCTGCCGCTGGACTTCGACCCCGACGAGGCCGAGGAAATCGCCGAGGAGCTGCTGGCCGCCGCCGAGGCCGCGCGCAGCATCGGCGGCCCCTCGAAACCCGGCAAGGACGTCAGGAAGCCGCGCCGCTGATTCCCATCGGATCGGTCAGCGCCAGCAGCCGCGCGGTCGAGACGCGGGCGATATCGCGCAAAAGCCGGCTGCGCCGCGCCCCGGCCAGCCGCGATTCGGGGGCCATGCGAACCAGCTCGGCCCCCCAGCTGTCGGCGCGGATCAGGCCCGAACCCTCGGGCAGCAGGTCTTCGGGGAAATCGGCATCCACCGCCCAAAAGAAGCGATCGCAGAACTCCAGGTAGCCCTGCCATTTGCGGTCCGAGATGAAATCGGCCCGGCAGCTCTTGCATTCGACGACCCAGATCTCGCCCTTGGGCGTGACCGAGATCACATCGACCCGCAGCCCGCCCGCGGGCACGAATTCCGGCAGCGCGGCATGGCCCAGCCCGGCCAGCATCCGCGTCACCCCGCGCGCCAGCCGCTGACCCGGCAGGGCGGGCAGGACATCGGCGGTCGGATCGGCAAGGCTGGTCATGCACCCACCATGAACGAAAGGGAAACATTGCGCAAGCCCACCCCGGCCTTGCGGCGTGTCGGCCGCCGTCCTATCTATGGGGCTGGCGGGTTTCTGCTCTTCTCGTGTGCGGCCATCTTTCTCACTGGCCTATAACTTCACCGAGGGGGCTGGCTCTGTCGGGGCCCTGGTCCCGTTATCCGGCGCCCACCTGGATATCCAGGCTTTCGGGGAAACCTGCGCCGCCACGGTCGCTGCGGTTCCCGCCACCGCCTTTCCCTGCGTCGCCAATAAAAAAAGGGCGACCCGAAGGCCGCCCCGGAGAGAGGAGGGATCTTCTTCTGCCTGGTCAGAAACCGTAGACCAGCGACACGCCCAGCGTGTTGTCGGTGCGGATCGCGCGGTCCGAGACATATTCGGTCTTGTAGGACACGCGGGTCGCCAGGGCATCCGACATCTTGAAGTTCAGCCCCAGCTCGTTGGTAGCCGTGTCGTTGCTGTCCGAGGTCAGATAGTCGGTGTCGTTGGTCAGGAAGAAATTCTCGTTGATGCGGTGATAGAACCGCGACGACAGGATGTAGCCGACTTCGGTGTCGGAAACGAAGGGATCGTCGGCGGGTTCATCCAGGTCGACCTTCTTGGTGTAGCGCACGCCGACACCGGCCTGCACGCGCCAGGCGGTGGTGTCGCTGTTGATGATCCGATAGCCCGGACCCACGCCGAGGAAGGCGTCGCGCTTCAGCCGGCCCTCCTGGTCTGCGATCTCTTCGGCGGTCAGCCCGTCGAAATCGCCGGCCAGCCCGTCGGTCGCCACGCGACCCAGGGCAAAGGCATAGAAGCGGTCGTTGATGTTGTAGAGACCGTCATAGATGACATAGGTCTTTTCGGTATCGGTATCGCCGTCGTCATCCTCGCCATATTCCAGCAGGATGCCGACCGATTGCGAGAACGCGCCCTGGTTGTGCGACAGGCGGCCGGCCAGGCTGAAGTCCTGGTTCTCGTTGTTGCCGGTGCGGCCGGCATAGGTCAGCGCGACCGAGCCGAAGGTGCCTTCGCGGCGCTCGGGATTGCCGAAGCGATAGGCGTCGGACGAGCGCTCGAAATCGTCGCGCACCGCATCCTCGACATCGCGCATCTGTTCGTTGACTTCCGTGATCCCGGCGGCGTCGGCGCCCGTGGCGATTTCGGATTGCGCGAAGGCGGGGGCCGAAAATGCGGCGGCCAGGGCCGTGGCACCGGCGAGGTAAGCAAGCGTCTTCATTGTATCAGTCCTTTTCCGAACCGTTTCGTGTCCGCGGCGCCGCCCTTGCGGAACCACGAGCATCTCTGCTGGCTCAGAGGTAGAACCGTCATGCCCGACGATAAAGAGGTCCGGAAAACTGCGCCGAACCTCGCAAAAACGTGAAATTCGGCGGGAACCTGCCCATCGGCGGAAAACGGATCATGCGAAATCGTGATGAAACCTTTTCGCCTGCAGGTTGCACGGCAATTTTTGCCCCGGTCTCAGCCGGGTAACAGGACACCACATGGCTCACGAAATATGACAATCTTCCACGTTGCGGAAGCCGGCTCGGATTGCACAAAAAAAAGGCGCCCGACAGGCGCCTTTCCGAGATGGAATTGTTGCGAAAGGTCCACAGTGGCAAGGCAAAAATGCAGCGCCGCTTCCGAGCCGCCGCGGCGATCAGCGCGGGCCTGCGGCGGGGACCAAGGCCGGCGCCGGACGCCGCCGAATCCGCTGCCGCAGGCCGCCGCCGCGGCCTTCCTTGCGGGCCATCAGCATGATCCGGATGCCGAACTGCACCCCCGAAAACAGGATGGTGTGAAAGACGACCAGCATCAGCACCGCCATCCAGCCGCCGCGCGTGGCCGTCACCAGGTGCCGCAGCGTGCCGACATCCAGCGCCAGAAGCAGCGCGGTGAACACCAGCGCCAGCGCGAAGCCGATGGCGATGCTGACGATGTAAAGCCGGACGAGTTGCGGCATCTTCTTTCCCGGAACAGACAAGCCTGGCCATTCTAGCGCGGATCGCGGCAGAGCCCGAGAAGAAAATCCCGCGCGCCCCGCGTCAGAATGCCTCGGGCCGGGCTTCGCGCGCCATATGGTCCAGCACGGCATTGACGAATTTCGACTCGCGCCCCTCGGCGAAGAAGGCCTGCGCCAGGCGGACATATTCGGCGATGACCACCTTGGGCGGGGTCTTGGGCGTCACCAGTTCGGCGCCCGCGGCACGAAAGACCGAGCGCAGCACCGGGTCGATGCGGTCGATGGGCCATTTTGCCACCAGTGCGCGGTCGGTCATCTGGTCGATCCTGGACTGCCAGGTGACGGCATCGTCCACGATTCGGGTGAACAGCGCCTGATCCGCCTCGGCCGAGACGATGTCGTCGTCCTCGTCCTCGCGGCCGATGCGCCAGTTCAGGAACTCGCGCTGCACCCGGTCGGCGGACTGGCCGCCCGCCTCCATCTGGAACAGCGCCTGCACCGCATAAAGCCGCGCGGCCGCGGCGCGGGCCTGCCGCGCCTGCCGGTCGCCGTCGCGGCGCGTCTTGTCGCCCGGCCCGCTCATGCGTTGCCCGGCCCGTCGATCTCGCCGGCCAGCCGGATCACGTCGCGCGGCACCGAGGCATCGCCGCGCGGCGATTGCCCGGCCCAGCCGCGCTTGAGCGCGATCAGATGCAACGCCGCCGCCGCCGCGCCGCCGCCCTTGTTCTGGCCCTGCGGATCGGCGCGGACCTCGGCCTGGGCGGTGTTCTCGACCGTCAGGATGCCGTTGCCGATGCAATGGCCCTGCAGGCCCAGCAGCATCAGCCCGCGCGAGCTGTCGTTGCATACGGTGTCGTAATGCGTCGTCTCGCCCCGGATCACGCAGCCAAGCGCGACATAGCCGTCATAGAGATTGCGTCCGCCCGCCAGGGCGATGGCCGTGGGAATTTCCAGCGCGCCGGGCACCTCGACCAGATCGACGGTGGCGCCGGCGGATTCGGCCACGGCGCGCGCGCCGGCAATCAGCCCGTCGGCGATCTGGCGGTAATAGGGCGCGACCACGATCAGCAGGCGCGCGCCGCCCTCGATCCGGGGCAGCGGCAATTGGTCATGTTCGATGCTGGCGGCCATGGCGTCACTCTTTGGGAATCGAACGGGTGGAATGGATCGAAAGCCCGTAGGCGTCAAGCCCGACCACCTTCACCGGCGCCGAATTGGTCAGCACCACCAGCTCCGACAGCCCCAGCGCCGAGAGGATCTGCGCCCCCAGCCCGTATTGGCGCAGCACATGCGAGGAGACCTCGTCCTGGCGCGGCAGGCGCGGCTCGAGGTCGCGGAACAGCACCACCACGCCCCGGCCCTCTTCGGCGATGATGCGCATGGCGGCGTCCAGGGTGCCGGCATTCTCGCGCCCGATCCCCAGGACGTCGTGCAGCGGGTCCAGCACATGCATGCGCACCGGCACCGGGCCGGGCGCGGTCAGGTCGCCCTTGGTCAGCACGATATGCTCGGCCCCCGAGGTCTCGTCGGCGAAGATGCGCATCATCCAGTCGCCGCCATGGATCGAATGCACGGCGCGCTGGCCGCGCTCGGCGATCAGGTTGTCGTGGCGGCGGCGATAGGCGATCAGGTCGCTGATGGTGCCGATCTTCAGCCCGTGCTTTTGCGCGAATGCCACCAGGTCCGGCAACCGCGCCATGGTGCCGTCCTCGTTCATGATCTCGCAGATCACGCCCGAGGGATTCAGTCCCGCCAGCCGCGCCACGTCGACGGCCGCCTCGGTATGGCCGGCGCGCACCAGCACGCCGCCCTCGCGGGCGCGCAGCGGAAACACGTGGCCGGGCGTGGCGATGTCGGCCGCGCCCTTGCTGGGGTCGATGGCCACCGCGACGGTATGGGCGCGGTCATGGGCCGAGATGCCGGTGGTCACGCCCTCGCGCGCCTCGATGGACATGGTGAAGGCGGTTTCGTGCCGGCTGGAGTTCTTGGGGCTCATCAGCTGCAGGCCGAGCGCGTCGATGCGCGCGCCGGGCAGCGACAGGCAGATCAGCCCGCGGCCATGCGTGGCCATGAAATTGATCGCCTCGGGCGTAGCCATCTGCGCGGGGATGACCAGGTCGCCCTCGTTCTCGCGGTCCTCGTGATCGACCAGGATGAACATGCGGCCGTTGCGGGCCTCGTTGATGATCTCCTCGATGGGAGAGATCGCGTCGGACCAGTCGCGTTCGACCGGTCCCGGCTTTTCATATTGCATCCGCCGCTCCTGCAAAGAACTTCCGACCGGTGACGAAACCCGCCAGACCGCCCGCCACCATCATTTCCCGCTCATGTTCGGTCTCGCCGATCATCAGCACCGCATCGCCGGGCAGGCCCTGCGCCCGCAGCCAGCTTTTCATCCTGTCCCGGACCGCCGACCAGCTGTCGCCGAAGGGCGGCAGCCGTTCGGCCGAGATCGCCCCGATCTGCACCGCGATCGCATCCGGCGCAAGCCCCGGCGCGCAGCCCAGATGCGGCACGGCCGCGCTTTCAGCGATGCGCCGGCGCTCGGCCGCGCCGACGGGCTGCCCGTCGCGGAACACCCCCAGCGCATTCGTCGAATAGAGAAAGGCCACCAGGTCGCGCCCGGTCGTCGCCCGCACCCCGGCATAGGTCTTGTAATCCAGGCCCAGCGCCTTGGCCCGGCGCAGCTGCAGGCGCACCACCTCGACCGGCAACCGCGCGCCCAGCAATTCGCGCCGCGCCACGGACCAGGCATGGGCACGAAAGCCGCGCCCCGCCTCGGGGGACAGCGCCGGGCCGCGGTTATGGCCGATCCCGGCCATCACCCCGCCTCGGCCAGCCGCGCGACATAGCGCGCCAGCGTGTCGATTTCCAGGTTCACCGCGTCGCCCGGCCGCGCCGCGCCCCAGGTGGTCACGGCCTGGGTGTGGGGGATGACGTTCACGCCGAAACGCTCGCCCTCGACCTCGTTCACCGTCAGCGAGGTGCCGTTCAGCGCCACCGAGCCCTTGGGCGCGATGAAGCGCGCCAGCGCCCTGGGCGCGCGCAGGGTGATGCGGGTGCTGTCGCCCTCGTCGCGCATCTCCTCGATCAGCGCGACGCCGTCGACATGGCCCGAGACGATATGACCGCCCAGCTCGTCGCCGACGCGCAGCGCGCGTTCCAGGTTCAGCCGCTTGCCGGGCGCCCAGCCGTTCGCACCGATATTGGTCTTCGAGATGGTCTCGGCCGAGATGTCCACGTCGAACCAGTCCGCCCCCTTCTCGACCACGGTCAGGCAGATGCCGTCGCAGGCGATCGAGGCGCCCAGATCGACCCCCGCCATCTCGTAATGGCAGGAAATCCGCGCCCGCATGTCGCCGCGCATCTCGACGCGGGAAACCTCGCCGATATCGGTGATGATGCCGGTAAACATGGACGCTCCCTTCCTGTGGCTGCCAGAGAACTAGAGCCTTGGCGCACGATCTTCAAGCAAAGCCGCAGCCGCGGCGCCACGTCGGTTAAGCAAAATCAGGAAAGGCCGTGACAGCGGCGGGATTTTGGTGCAATCAGGGGGCATATGACCTCGGTGGCTGGGCCCCGCCTGCAGCGAAAAGCCCGAATTCCTGAAAAAAAAAACAACACCAGGCTCATATGCTGAATTCCATGACCGCCCCTCGCCATTTCCGCGATCTGCGCGCCGCCCCGGCGCCCGCGGCTTCCCCGCGCCCGCTTGCCCCGCCCGATCCGCAGCCGCAGCAGCAGCGCAAGCTGGTCCCGGTGGCGGCGACCGCCGCCTTGCCCGCCGGCAAGCGCGTCTTCCTGATGTTGCAGGGGCCGCACGGCCCGTTCTTCGACCGCGTCGGCCGGCTGTTGCGCGATGCCGGTGCCCAGGTCTGGCGCGTCGGCTTCAACGCCGGCGACGAATTCTTCTGGTCCGACGCGCCCCGGTTCATCCGCCACGGCAGCGGGCCCGAGGACTGGCCCGACCACCTGGACCGCATCATCACCGAAAAAGGCGTGACCGACATCGTGCTTTACGGCGACGTCCGCCCGGTCCATGGCGCCGCGCGCGAGGCGGCGCGGCGCCACGACCTGGTGCTGCATGTCTTCGAGGAAGGCTATCTGCGCCCTTTCTGGATCACCTATGAGCGCGGCGGCTCGAACGGGCATTCCGCGCTGATGCGCATCCCCCTGCGCGAGATGCGCAACGCGCTGCGCAACCGCGTGGCCGAGATGCACCGACCGCCGGCGCGCTGGGGCGACATGCGCCAGCACAAGTTCTATGGCGCGCTCTATCATTTCCTGGTGCTGGTGGCGAACCGCCGCTATCCCGGCTACCGCACCCACCGCCAGATCGGCGTGTTCCAGGAGTTCCGGCTGAACCTGCGCCGCTTCCTGCTGACGCCCTTTCATGCCCTGGCCCGCATGCGCGAGGCGGGCGCGGTGCGGCGCGGCGGCTTTCCCTATGTGCTGGTGCTGATGCAGCTGGAACATGATTCCAACTTCGTCGCCCATTCCCCCTATCGCCGCATGTCCGAATTCACCGACGAGGTGCTGACCGCCTTCGCCCGTTCGGCGCCGCGCCATCACCGCATCGTCTTCAAGGCGCATCCGCTGGAGGACGGGCGCGGCGGCATCCGCCACGCCATCCTGACCAGGGCCCGCGACCTGGGGATCGAGGACCGGGTCCATTTCGTGCGCGGCGGCAAGCTGGCGCGGCTTCTGAACCAGGCCCATGCGGCGGTGACGGTGAACTCCACCGCCGCGCAGCAGGCGCTGTGGCGCGGGTTGCCGGTCAAGGCCATGGGCAATGCGGTCTTTGACAAGCCCGGCCTAGTTTCGGACCAGAGCCTCGACGAATTCCTGTACGATCCGCGCCCACCCCATGCGCTGGCCTATCGCCGCTATCGCGACTTCCTGTTGGAAAGCAGCCAGGTTCCGGGCGGCTTTTACGCCGCGCGGTCCCGCGCCCACGCGCTGCGCATCGTGGTGGACATGATCCTGGCGCCCGAGGATCCCTATCAGGCGCTTTTCGCCGGGCGCGGCAAATATCGGCAACAGATGGACGGCAAGGACGATTGAGCCGGGTAAAAATATGGAAAACCCCCGGTTGCTGGGTTAACGTGCGGCAAAATACGACCTGCGATCCGGGAATCGCACGAGAGGACAGGAGCAACAGTTTGACGCAAGCCATTTTTTCGCCTCTTCGGTCCGGCGCGGCGCCGGTCCGCATGCGCCGCAACCTTGGCTCGCGCCTGGCACGGGCGGCTATCCTGGGGGGGATGCTTCTCGTCTCGGCTTGCGGCCTGCCGCGCTCGGGCCCGACAAAGGGCCAGATCATGTCCGGCGCGGTGGAAAAGGGCGGCAGCACGCATATCGTGCATGTCGACGACCGGGTGAACCGGGCGGCGAACTATACCCCCGCCTATGGCTTCTCGGCCGATTTCCGCAATGCCGGCACGGTCGCCGCCGACGACATCCGGCCCGGCGACGTGCTGGGGCTGTCGATCTGGGAAAACGTCGATGACGGGCTGCTGGCCTCGATGGGGACAAGCTCGACCCAGCTGACCGAATTGCAGGTGGACAGCGAGGGCTATATCTTCGTGCCCTATGCCGGCCGGGTGCTGGCCGCCGGCAACAGCCCCGAGCAGCTGCGCCGCATCATCACCCAGAAGCTGGAAACCCAGACCCCCGATCCGCAGGTCATGGTCACGCGCGTCGCCGGCGACGGCGCCACCGTCTCGGTCATGGGCAAGGTCACGGCGCAGGGCGTCTATCCGATCGAGCGCCCGACCCGCACGCTTTCGGCCATGCTGTCGCGCTCGGGCGGGGTCTCGATCGAGCCCGAGATCGCCGTGGTCACGGTCAAGCGCGGCAATTCTAGCGGCAAGGTCTGGCTGCGCGACCTGTATTCCAACGCTCGCAACGACATCGCGCTGCGCCCCGGCGACGTGATCCTGGTCGAGGAGGACGAGCGCAGCTTCACCGCGCTCGGCGCGCTTGGCGGCCAGACCAAGGTGCCGCTGGGCAATGAACAGATCAACGCCATCGAGGCGGTGGCGATGGTCGGCGGGCTCAGCACCTCGCTGGCCGATCCAAAGGGCGTCTTCGTGCTGCGCGATGAGCCGCCGGCGGTGGCCCGCGCCGTGCTGGGCCGCGGCGACATCCAGGGCAGCCAGCGCGTCGCCTATGTGCTGGACCTGACCAAGCCCGACGGCATGTTCCTGGCACGCGATTTCGTCATCCGCGACGGCGACACCGTCTATGTGACCGAGGCGCCCTTCGTGCAATGGCGCAAGACGCTGCAGTCGATCCTGGGCACCGCCACCGAAGTCAGCGCGGTGGACAGCGCCTTCGAGTAAGGGCGTGGAGCAGAATGACCATGCCGCCGGGGATTCCCGGCGGCTTTTCATATGCAACGGCGGTTTCCTGACCCGGCCGCGCCTGCGCCGCATCCTGCAGCTGGCCGGCTGGTCGCTGCGCATCGGCCTGCCCGGCCCCGGCGATCATGTCGGCATCTGGGGCGACAGCCCGACTGCCTGGCGCGGCAAGGCCCTGGCCGCCCGCCGCGGCGCCCGGCTGGTGCGGATCGAGGATGCCTTCCTGCGCTCGGTCCTGCCGGGGCGGGCGCGCGGCCCGGTGGCGGGGCGCGGGCCCATCGGGTTGCTGATCGACCCCTCGGGACTGCATTTCGACCCCGATACCCCTTCGCTGATCGAAACCCTGGTGCATGCGCCCGCCACACAGGCGCAACTGGACCGCGCGCGGCAGGGAATCGCGCGGCTCATCGCCGCCGACCTGTCGAAATACAACGCGCATCTGCCCCAGGTCGCACCGCCCGCCGGCGGCTACGCGCTGGTCATCGACCAGACCCGCGGCGACGCCTCGCTGCGCGGGGCCGGCCAGGCGGATTTCCGGGCCATGCTGGAGGCCGCGCGCGACGAGAATCCCGGCCTGCCGCTGGTGGTTCGCAGCCACCCCGAGACCGCGCGCGGCCTGCGTCCCGGCCATTTCAGCCCCGCCGACCTGCGCCCCGGCGAGATCCTTTGCGACAGCGCCGTCTCGCCCTGGGCGCTGCTTCGGGGCGCGGCGCGGGTCTATGCCTATTCCTCGCAGCTGGGCTACGAGGCGATGCTGGCCGGCCACCGGCCGCGCATCTTCGGCCGCCCCTTCTATGCCGGCTGGGGCCTGACGGATGACCAGCACCCGATTCCGCGCCGCCGCCCCGCCAGCATCGAGCAGCTTTTTGCCGCCAGCCACCTGCTTGCCCCGGTCTGGTATGATCCCTGCCGGGACCGGCTGACGGATTTCGAGGGCGCGCTGGCGCAGATCGAGGCCGAGGCCCGCGCCTGGCGCCAGGACCATGCCGGACACCTGGCCCATGGCATCCGGCTGTGGAAACGGCCCTTCATGGCACGGTTCTTTGGCAGCGGCCGTGGGGTGCGCTTTGCCGCCAAACCGGGGCCGGGGGTGACGATGGCCTGGGCGGGGCGGGCTGACCAGGTGCCCGGCGCGCTGCGCATCGAGGACGGCTTCCTGCGCTCGCGCGGGCTGGGGGCGGCGCTGGTCCCGCCGCTGTCGCTGGTCGCCGACGACCTGGGCATCTATTACGACCCCGGCCGCGAAAGCCGGTTCGAGCGGCTGATGGCCGAGCCCCTGCCCCCTGGCGGGGGCGAGCGGGCGCTGCACCTGGCCCGGCTGCTGGTCGAGGCCGGGATCACCAAATACAACCTGTCCGGCGAGCCGCCCGACCTGCCGCCCGGCCGCCGCATCCTGGTGCCGGGCCAGGTCGAGGACGATGCCTCGATCCGCCTGGGCGCGGGGCGCGAGCGCAGCAACCTGGCCCTGCTGGAACGCACCCGGGCCGAGAATCCCAACGCGGTGCTGGTCTACAAGCCGCATCCCGATGTCGAGGCCGGGCTGCGTCCCGGCCTGGTCCCCGAGGCCGAATTGCGTCGGCTGGCCGATGTCGTCGCCCGCAACAGCGCCGCCGACGCGCTGATGGGCCAGGTCGACGAGGTCTGGACCATGACCTCGACCCTGGGGTTCGAGGCGCTTCTGCGCGGCCTGCCCGTCACCACCTTGGGCGCGCCCTTCTATGCCGGCTGGGGGCTGACCCGCGACCTGGGGCCGGTGCCGGCGCGCCGGCAGGTGCGGGCCGATCTGGCCAGGCTGGCCCATGCCGCGCTGATCGCCTATCCGCGCTATTACGACCCGGTCAGCCGCCTGCCCTGCCCGCCCGAGGTGGCGCTGGACCGGCTGCGCGACCCGGCATTCGGTGCAGGCGGCCCGACGCTGCGGCTGCTTGCCAAGGCGCAGGGCGTGCTGGCCGGCCATGCCTGGATCTGGCGGCGCTAGGCCGTGATCAATTGATCAACAGCCCACCGCTTCATCGCGCAGCCAGCGATGCATGACATCGGGCCCGATCCGGCGCGTCTCGGCCAGCCGGAAGCGCGGCGCGTCGGCCAGGCGCTCCAGCCCCAGCACGCCGATGCCGGCGCGGCCGTCGCCGCCCAGCACCAGCCCGGCGCTGTAGCCGATCAGCTGGTCCACCAGCCCCGCGCGCAGCAAGGCGGCCGCCAGCACCCCGCCGCCTTCGCACAGCACGCGGGTCAGGCCGCGGGCGCCGAGTTCGGCCATGACATCCTCGGGCCGGCCGGCGAGTTGCCAGAGCGGGCCATGCCGCAGCCCCTCGGCCGGCAGATCGGGCAAGGGGCGCGACGAGAGCACGATCCGCACCGGCTGCCGCACCGGGCCGAAGCCGCGCACGTTCAGCCCCGGCCGGTCGGCGCGCGCCGTCTCGCCGCCGACCATCACCGCGTCATGGGCCAGGCGCAGGGCGTGGACATGGCGGCGGGCCTCTGCCCCGGTGATCCATTGGCTTTCGCCCGCTGCGGTGGCGATGCGGCCGTCGAAACTGGCGGCGAGCTTCAGCGTCAGCATCGGCCGGCCGCGCTGGATGCGGCTCAGGAAGCCCTGCTGCACCGCGCGCGCCTCGGCCTCGCAGACCCCTTCACTCACCTCGATCCCGGCGGCGCGCAGGATGGCATGGCCGCGGCCGGCCACGCGCGGGTCGGGATCGGTCAGCGCGGTGACGACGCGGGCGACGCCCGAACGCAGCAGCGCCTCGGCGCAGGGCGGGGTCTTGCCGTGATGGGCACAGGGCTCCAGCGTGACATAGGCAGTGGCGCCTTGCGCCGCCTCGCCGGCCTGGGCCAGCGCCATTGCCTCGGCATGCGGACGCCCGCCGGGCTGGGTCCAGCCGCGCCCGACCACCACGCCGCCCCGCACCAGCACGCAGCCCACGGCCGGGTTGGGCCAGACATTGCCCAGGCCGCGCCGGGCCAAGGCCAGCGCGTGCCGCATGTGGCGCCGGTCGATCACTCCTCGGCCGTTTGCGGGCGCAGTTCCGAGACGAACTTGTCGAAATCGTCCGCCGCCTGGAAGTTCTTGTAGACGCTGGCAAAGCGCACATAGGAAACCGTGTCGATCCGGGCCAGCGTCTCCATCACGATCTCGCCGATGACCTTCGAGGGGATGTCGGTGTCGCCCATGCTTTCCAGCCGGCGCACGATGCCCGAGATCATCTGGTCGATGCGCTCGGGTTCGATCGGGCGCTTCTGCATGGCGATGCGGATCGAGCGTTCCAGCTTGGCGCGGTCGAAATCCTCGCGCCTGCCGTTGGACTTGACCACGACCAGATCGCGCAGCTGCACCCGCTCATAGGTGGTGAAGCGGCCGCCGCAGGCCGGGCAGAAGCGGCGCCGGCGGATCGCCACATTGTCTTCGGCCGGACGCGAATCCTTGACCTGCGTATCGACATTTCCACAGAAAGGACAGCGCATCCCTTGTTCCCCCAAAGCCCCGGACCCCTGCCAGTATAGGCAAGCCCAAACCGCTTGGGTAGTGCGTTGAACGTCCCACAAGATCGGCGATGCCACACACCCGCCGGCCTGACGCTGCGGCAATTGCGCAAGCGCGGTGCAGAAGCGGCAAAAACCCGGCACTGGCGTCTCGACAGGCTGTTCGGTCGCATGCAACATTCGCCGCGATATCGGCCGCCAGGAGAGGGCCGATCAACGCGGAGGAACCCATGAAGACAACCAACCAGTTCGGCCGGCGCGCCTTTCTGACCCGCGCCACGGTTGGCGGCGCGACTGCAGCGGCCGGGGCTGCGCTTGCCGCGCCCGCCATCGCGCAGGAGATGCCCGAGGTGAAAGGGGTCTGCTGCCGGACGGTGCTAAATCCTACGCTAAGCCGATAAAACGCGCCTTCCGTGGTCCCTGAGGTTTCCGTTGGCATCGACGTAGCGATAGAGGGT
>NZ_JBGOSN010000034.1:0-10297 GCF_046335115.1 Paracoccus sp. P2
ACTTGGTGATCGCAGCCGTCAGCGTCGTCTTGCCGTGGTCAACGTGACCGATCGTCCCGATGTTGACGTGCGGTTTCGTCCGTTCAAACTTTGCCTTTGCCATCATGGCCTCCTATCGGGGGGGCCACCCGCGCGACAGCCCCCGTCGTGAAACATCCGCCGCGACTTATAATCGTGCCGGGGAAAAATCAAGGGCGGCTGGGCCTTTGCCGCGGGGCCTGTGGCGGTGGAACCGGAGCCCGGCGAATACGTTGGAATTGTGCAAAGAAGGCTGCCCGGCCCGGCGGCCCCGCAACGCTTTCGGAGGAACGAGATGAGCCTGATGAAATCCCTCGCCCGCGTCGCGGCTGGCGTCATGCTGGCCAAGGGGATCGGAACCATGATGAAGAACGCCCAGAACCGGCCGCCATCGGGTGGCGGGCGCAGTTCGGGCGGGTTGCTCGACGAACTGTTCGGCAACAATACCGGGCAGGCCGGCGACCGCCGCAGCGGCTCGGGCGGGCTGGGCGACATGCTGGGCCAGGTGCTGGGCGGGCGCAGCGGCGGCGCCACCGTCGTGGGCGGCGGCGCGCCCTATGGCGGGCCGAACTCTTCCCGCCACACCGGCGCGGCCCAGGGCGGGCTGGGCGGGTTGCTCGACCAGTTGACCGGCGGGCGCGGTAGCACGGGATCGGGCGCGCTGGGCGGCGTGCTGGGCGGCGCGGCGGCGGGCGGCCTCGGCGGGGTGCTGGGCGATCTGCTGGGCGGTCGCGGCGCGCAGCCGCAGGGCCATGCCCCTCAGGCCGGCGGCCTGGCGCAAAAGGACGCCCAGCCGCAGAACGACGCCAGTTTCGGCGAGCTTTTCAACGAGGCGCTGGCCAGCGGCGACGAGCCCACGACCGCCCCCACCCCGGAACAGAACGCCCTGGCCGGGCTGATGCTGAAGGCAATGATCCAAGCCGCGAAATCCGATGGCGAGATCGACGAGAACGAAAAGGCCAAGCTGATGGCCGAGTTCGGCGAACTGGACGACGAGGAACGCGCCTTCATCCGCGAGCAGATGACTGCCCCGGTCGATGCCGAGGCCCTGGCGCGCGAGGTGCCGCAGGGTTTCGGCCCGCAGGTCTATCTGATGTCGCTGATGGCGATCGAGTTCGACAACCGCAAGGAGGCCGAATACCTGCACAGGCTGGCGCAGGGCCTCGGCCTCGACAAGGAGACGGTGAACGGCATCCACCAGAAGGTCGGGGTCATCAACCTCTACGCCTGATCGAACAGGCCCAGCTGGCGCGGCGGCTCGTCCTGCCGCGCCTCCTCCAGCCCCGACAGCGTGATGCCCAGAAGCCGCACCCCATGCGGATCGGCAAAGACCGGCGCCAGAAGGTCGCGGGCCATCTCCAGCATCTCGTCGCGGCTTTCGACGGCGCGCGGCAGCGAGCGCGCGCGGGTGATCTGGCGGAAATCGCCGTATTTCACCTTCAGCGTCACCGTCCGCCCGGCGCGGCCCGCATTCGCGGCATGGCGCCAGACCTTCTCGGCCAGAACCGCCAGCGCCTCATGCGCGGCGGCCAGGTCGCGCAGGTCCTCGAAATAGGTGTTCTCGGCGCCGATGCTCTTGCGGATGCGGTTGGGCTTGACCTCGCGCGTGTCGATGCCGCGGGCGATGTTCCAGTAATAGCTGCCCGACTTGCCAAAACGCGCGGTCAGGAACTCCAGGCTCTGCCGGGCCAGGTCGGCGCCGGTCAGGATGCCATGCGCCTGCATCCGCGCCGCCGTGGCCGGGCCGATGCCGTGAAAGCGGCCGATGGGCAGGCCTTGCACGAACGCTGCCCCGGCCTCGGGCGGGATCACGAACAGCCCGTCCGGCTTGCGCTGGTCCGAGGCCAGCTTGGCCAGGAACTTGTTGTAGCTGACCCCGGCCGAGGCGGTCAGCCCGGTCGCCTGCCGGATGCGCGCCCGGATCTCCTGCGCGATGCGGGTGGCGGTGCGGCCGGCCAGGTGATCGGTCAGGTCCAGATAGGCCTCGTCCAGCGACAGCGGCTCGACCAGCGGGGTGTATTCGGCAAAGATCGCGCGGACCTGCTGGCTGACGGCGCGATAGACGTCGAAGCGCGGCTTCACGAAGACCAGTTCGGGGCAGAGCCGCATCGCCCGCATCGAGGGCATGGCCGAGCGCACGCCATAGCGCCGCGCCTCGTAGCTGGCCGCCGCCACCACGCCGCGCTGGATGCCGCCCACCGCGACCGGCCGCCCGCGCAGCTCCGGGTTGTCGCGCTGCTCGACCGAGGCATAGAAGGCGTCCATGTCCACATGCACGATGCGGCGGACGCGCTCCCCGGCCGGCCCGGTCGTCATGGGATGATGCGGGCGTCCCCCGCCGTCAATCCCTCGCCCATGCGGTCGAAGCGCATATGGGCGATGGCGCGCCCGCCGGACTGGGTGAAAAGCGTGCCGGCCTCGCGCCCGTCCGCCATCAGGATCGGCGTGCCGACAGGGGCCACGCCCTCGATCCCGACCGTCACCAGCCCCTTGCGCAATTCGGTCTTGTGCTTCATCCGCGCCGTGACCTCTTGCCCGACATAGCAGCCCTTGCGGAAATCGACGCCATGCAGGCGCTCGAACCCGGCTTCCAGGATGAAGGTCTCGTTCGGGATCAGCTCGACCAGGGTTTCGGGGATGCAATGTTCGACCCGGATGGCATCCCAGTCGGTGCCGTCATCCCCCTCGGCCCCGTAAAGCCGCCAGCCGAGCGCCTCATGCCGCGGGTCCATGATCGCTCCCTCGGGCGCCAGCCCGGTGCCGCGGGCGACGGCCAGATCCGTCGGCTCGATCGCGACCTTCGAGCGCAGCCGATACATCGACAGCCGCCGCATCAGGTCGTCCGCCATCCGCGCATCGACATCGACCAGCAGCCGCTCCTCCTCCGGTACGACCAGGAAATCGGCCAGGTACTTGCCCTGCGGCGTCAAGAGCGCCGCCCAAGCCGGGACCGGACCGACCTTGTTGGTCACCAGCCCTTGCAGGAAATCGACCCGATCCTCGCCCGAAACCGCCAGAATGCGCCGCATCAATCCTCTCCGAATTGCAACCGGACCAGCGCGGCATAGGCGCCGCCCCGGGCCATAAGCTGGTCATGGCTGCCCTCTTCGACAACCCGGCCGGCCTCGACCACCACGATCTTGTCGGCCTGCCGCACGGTCGAAAGCCGGTGCGCGATGACCAGCGTGGTGCGCCCGGCCGAAAGCTCGTCCAGCGCCTGCTGCACCACCCGCTCGCTTTGCGCGTCCAATGCGCTGGTCGCCTCGTCCAGAAGCAGGATCGGCGCGTTGCGCAGCACGGCGCGGGCGATGGCGACGCGCTGGCGCTGCCCCCCCGACAGGGCCGAGCCGCGCGGGCCGGCCGGCGTGTCCAGCCCCAGGGGCAGCCCATCGGTGAAATCGGCGACATGGGCGGCCACGACGGCGCGGCGCAGCGCCTCGTCATCCTGTGCGCCGCCCAGCAGGATGTTCTCGCGCAGCGTCTCGTCGAACAGCGCCGCATCCTGGCTGACGGTCGAGAACTGGTCGCGCAGCACCCCCAGGTCGAATTCGCGCAGGGGCACGCCGCCCAGGGTGATCTGCCCAGATTCTGGATCAACAAGCCGCGTCAACAGGTTGAAGACGGTGGATTTCCCTGCCCCCGAGGGCCCGACCAGCGCGGTGGTCCTGCCCGCCTCGGCGGTGAAGGTCAGCCCGTTCAGCACCGGATGGTTGTCATAGGCCAGCCGCACGTCCCGGAAACGAATGGTAGTATCGGGAGGCGGCTCGCGCCTCAGCCCCGAGGTGATGGCGGGCCGCATGTCCAGCACGGCATAGATCCGCTCCAGGCTCGCCGCGGCGATCTGCCAGGTGCCGGTCAAGGCCCCCAGCCGGCGCAAGGGCTGGAAGGCCAGCGCCATGGCGGTAAAGAAGGACATGAAGTCGCCGACCGTTCGCTCGCCCCGCGTCACCTCGGCCCCGCCAAGCGCCAGCACGCCGATGAAGCCCAGGCCGGTCACGACATCGACCAGCGCCGGCACCGTGGCGCCGATGCCCGACATCTTGACCTCGGCCTGGCGGATGCGGGCGACGATCTGGGCAAAGCGGCCAGCCTGGTAATCCTCCATGCGGTTCAGCTTGACGGCGTTGATGCCGTGCAGCACCTCGTCCAGCCGGGTGGCGCGCTGGCTGGCATTGACGCGGTTCTGCCGCATCTTGCGCCGGATATAGCGCTGCACCAGCAGCGTCGGCAGGATCAGAAGCGGCGCACCGACCAGCGCCGCCATGGTCCACCAGGGATCGACAGCCAGCGCCACCCCGAACAGCGACACCAGCGACACCATGTCCCGTCCTGCCCCCGCGATGAAGGTGGACCACACCCCCTGCACCGCGATGGAATCGCCCTGCACCCGCTCGATCAGCGCGCCGGGCGGGTTCTGTTGGAAAAAGCCGCCGTCCAGCGTCATGATATGGCGCAAGAGATCGGTCTGCATGCTGGTCGAGACCGCCAGCGAGACCGAGGTCATCAGGCTGCGGTTGATGACGAAGGTGGTGGCGCGGATCAGGAACAGCGCGAAGATCGCGCCGCCGACCCACCAGATCGCATCGGTATCGCCGCCAACGAAGACCCGGTCGAACAGCGGCTTCAGCATCCAGCTGAGCATGCCCAGGGTCGAGCCCTCGATGACCAGGAACAGCAGCGCCAGCAGGATGCGGCCCGAATAGGGCCGCAGATAGTCGCGCCACATGCGGGCGAACAGATTGGCCGTCCTGTGAATCCTGTCCGCCATCGCGCCCCCGGAACCTCGGTTCGGCCCAAGGGATAAGGCGCAAGCCGCGCGGGGGCAACCCGCCGCCACGCTCTGCCCGCCACGTCCAGCCGACGGCATGCAGCGGCCCCGCGCTTCTTCGTTCCGCAAATACCCCTGCGACCGCGCAACCGACCCGGGCTTCGCCGCCCG
The DNA here is from genome assembly GCF_046335115.1 of Paracoccus sp. P2. NCBI lineage: Bacteria > Pseudomonadati > Pseudomonadota > Alphaproteobacteria > Rhodobacterales > Paracoccaceae > Paracoccus > Paracoccus sp. P2. The sequence goes on from NZ_JBGOSN010000034.1 coordinate 4,958, forward strand.
GCCCCGTGCGCCCCGTTGACCTTGCGCGGGGGCCATCCTACCGATGGCGGGTCATCAGAAAGGCATCCTCCATGAGCTTTGCCCACGGCCGCGCCGTCCTTGCCATTCCCGGCCCCTCGCCCGTCCCCGACCGCGTGCTGCGCGCCATGCACCGGGCCTCGCCCGACATCTACGGCCCGGAACTGGCGGCCGAAAACCGCGCCATGATCGCCGGGCTCAAACGGCTGGCCGGCACCGCGGGCCATGTCGCGCCCTATATCGGCAACGGCCATGCCGGCTGGGAGGCGGCCAATGTCAACCTGCTCGACCGGGGCGAGCGGGCGCTGGCGCTGGTCTCGGGCCATTTCGGCCGTTCCTGGGCTGCTTCGGCCCGCGCGCTGGGGATCGAGGTCGAGGAACTGGATTTCGGCCTGGCGCCCCCCGACCCGCAGCGCCTGGCCGACCGGCTGGCGCAGGACCGCGAGGGGCGGGTCCGCGCCGTGCTGGTCTGCCAGGTCGATACCGCCAGTTCCGCCCGCGCCGACATCCCCGCCCTGCGCGCGGCCATGGGCGGCCACCCCGCCTTCCTGGCCGTCGATGCCATCGCCTCGCTGGGCTGCGAGCCCTTGCAGATGGACGAATGGGGCGTCGACCTGCTGGTCTCGGCCAGCCAGAAGGGGCTGATGGTGCCGCCGGGGCTGGCCTTCGTCTGGTTCTCGGACCGGGTCAAGGCGCGGGCGCGCAGCAGCCTGGCCACACCCTACTGGGACTGGACCCCGCGCGCCGAGGCGCAGGAACTGTGGCAATTCTGGGGCGGCACGCCACCGGTCCAGCACATCTTCGGCATGAACGAGGCGCTGCTGATGCTGCTGGACGAGGAAACCCTGCCCGCCGCCTGGGCCCGGCACGAGGGGCTGGCGCGGGCCACCTGGACGGCGCTGGATTGCTGGGGCGCCGGTCATCCCGGCATCGGGGCGCTGATCGCCGATCCCGCCGGCCGCGCCCGCTCGGTCACCGCGGCGCGGCTGCCGCAGGCCGGCGCCCTGCGCGACTGGACCGCGACCCGCGCGGGGGTGACGCTGGGGATCGGCCTGGGCGCGGCCGATCCCGACAACGCCCTGCGCATCGCCCATATGGGCCATGCCAATGCCCATCAGTTGCTGGGCGTTCTGGCGGCGGTCGAGGCCGGGATGACGGCCCTGTCCATCCCGCATGGCAAGGGCGCGCTGGAGGCGGCGGCGGCCGAGATCGCGCGACTGGCCTGAGCCCTTGCAGCGTCGCGCCGCAGACCCGACCTTGATCCCTGAAGGCATGAAAGGCGAGCCATGCGCATCACCCCCCTGCCCGAGTTCCAGTCCGAGGCCCTGCTGCCCGGCCAGGATTTCGCGCCGATCGAGCAACTGATCCGCGACGAGGCCCAGGGGCACGGGCTGGAATTGCATAGCGGCCATGGCCGCTCGATCTGGTGTCAGGTCGAGATGGGCGAGTTCGGGGCCAAGCGGCGCGGCGACGGCGTGCTGGTCTTTGCCCGCGCGCATCGCGCCGAATGGCTGGAAGCGATGCAGCAGGCGATCTTCCGGCCGCTCGCGCAGCACCTGCCGACGGCGGCAGCGGCGCTGCGCTGGCCCTCGGCCGAGGATGCCGGCAAGCCGCCCGGCCATTTCAGCCTTGCCCATGTCGCCGAAGTCGCGCCGCTCTGCCGCGATTTCCTGCGCGTGCGGCTGGCCGCGCCCGATCTGCACCGGCTTGCGACCGAGGATTCGCTGCATTTCCGCCTGGTGCTGCCGCAGCCCGGCGACGAGGCACCGGAATGGCCCCGCCTCGGCGCCCATGGTCAGATCCTCTGGCCCAGGGGCGACAAGGCGCTGCACCGCCCGGTCTATACCGTGCGCCGCATCGACGCCGATGCCGGCTGGCTGGACCTGGACATTTTCGACCATCCCGGCGGACGGGCGGCGCATTGGGCGCGCAGACCGGCAGGTCGGCCTGCTCGGCCCCAGCGGCGGCGGCGTCCCGCAGGCCGCGCAGCTGATGCTTGCCGGGGACGAGACCGCCTGGCCCGCCATCGCCCGCATCCTCGAATCGCGCGCCGGCACCGCGCGGGGCGAGGTCTTCCTGCTCGGCGCGCGGCCCGACTACCCGCTGCCCCGGCCCGCGGGCTTCCGCATGCGCCACCTGCCCGGCGGAACCGCGGCGCTTTGCGCCCTGCTGCGCGCCGCGCCGCCCCGGCCCGACAGCTATCTCTGGGCGGCGGCGGAGAAATCCGGCATTGCCGCGCTTCGCGCCCTGCTGCTGGAAACGCTGGGCCATGACCGGGTGCTGAGCCACCTGGCGGCCTATTGGTCGGCATAAAGGCCGGCGGCCGGTCCGCGGAATAGTTGACAATTTTACCTTGGTGATTGATACGAAGCCCGAACCGCGGCCAGAGGGTCGGCGGCATGCCAGTTCGCATGTGCCGCGCCCAGCAAGATGCGGACGGATCGAATGCCGGAACTATAAGGATCGCCATGACCCAGATGTCGCTGCCGCGCCGCCGCGCGGGGACCGCCGTTGCTTTGACCTGCCTGCTGCTTGCCGCCCCGACCTCGGCGCAGGAAGCCGCCACGGAAGGCCAGACCAGCCCGGCGCCCGAGGTCCAGACCCAGCCGGCCGCCCCTGCCGGCGAACCGGCGGCCCCCGAAGCGGCAGCGCCCGAAGCGGCAGCGCCGGCACCCCCCGCGCCCGCGGCGACCGCGCCGGAAGCTCCCGCCCAGGAAACCCCGGCACCGGCTCCCGCCACCGATACGCCCGCGGCGCCCTCCGAGACCGCGCCTGCCGCCATCCAGACCCCGGCGGCACCCGACGCCGCCGCGACGCCGGGGGCCCCTGCCCCGGCCACGCCCGAAGCGGCCGAGCCCGCCGGGTCGAGCATCCTGCCGCAGGCGGTGCAGGACGCGCTGTCGCCGATGCTGAACCCGCCGGAGCGCGACCCGAACCTGCCGCATGACCTGTCGCCGATGGGCATGTTCCTGGCCGCCGACTGGGTGGTGAAGGCGGTGATGATCGGCCTGGCCTTCGCCTCGATCGTGACCTGGACGGTTCTGGTCGCCAAGCTGCTGGAGCTGATGGGCGCCATGGGACGCGCGCAATCGGGCATCCGGCGCGTCGAGACGGCGGCGAACCTGCCCTCGGCGCTGGCAGCGGCCGGCAACCGCAACGACCCGGTATCGCGCATGATCCGTGCCGCGGCCGCCGAATACGACCGTTCGGTCCCGGCGCTGGACCAGGCCGGCGACACCGGCGTCAAGGAGCGCGTCGATTCGCATCTGGACCGGATCGAGGCCATCGCCGGCCGGCGCATGAGCCGGGGCACCGGCGTGCTGGCCACCATCGGCTCGACCGCGCCCTTCGTCGGCCTGTTCGGCACCGTCTGGGGCATCATGAACAGCTTCATCGGCATCTCGCAGGCGCAGACCACCAACCTCGCCGTCGTGGCGCCGGGCATCGCCGAGGCGCTGCTGGCCACCGCCCTCGGCCTGGTCGCCGCCATCCCGGCCGTGGTGATCTACAACGTCTTCGCCCGCGCCATCACCGGCTACCGCCTGCGGCTGGCCAATGCCGCCGCCGGGGTCAAACGCCTTGTCAGCCGCGACCTCGATTTCCGCGGCACCCCGCGCACGGAGGTCTGAACCATGGCCGGCGGCATCCGCGAAACCCAAGGCGACGATCTGGTCGAGAACCACGAGATCAACGTCACCCCCTTCATCGACGTGATGCTGGTGCTGCTGATCATCTTCATGGTGGCGGCGCCGCTGGCGACGGTGGACGTGAACGTGGACCTGCCGGTCTCGAACGCGACCCCGGCGCAGCGCCCCGACCAGCCGGTCTATATCACCGTCAAGCCCGACCTGACGCTTGCCCTGGGCAATGAGGACGTGGCCGCCGGCGGGCTGGCCGCGGCCCTGGCCGCCGCCACCGACAACAACCGCGAAGAACGCATCTTCCTGCGCGCCGACAAGGACGTGTCCTATGGCGACCTGATGGGCGTCATGAACACCCTGCGCGAGACCGGCTATCTGAAGATCGCGCTGGTCGGGCTGGAGACCACCGGCGCGGGCGCGGCGCCCGCCGCCCAGCCCGCCGATGCCGAGCTTGATGCGCCCCCCGCACCCGCCCCGGCCCAGCAGACCGCCTCGACCCCGTCAAGCGGAGGAGCCCGCACGCCATGAGTTGGAAGCCTTCCCCGGCCCTGCGCGACAGCGCGTTATGGGGCACCGCCGCGGCGGTGGCCCTGGCCGCGCATATGGGCGGTGCGCTGTGGATCCTGCAACGCGCCGAAGCCGCAGCACCCCCCGGCCTGCCCGACCCGGTCTATGTCGAACTGGCGCCAATGCCCGAGGCCGCAGCCCCGCCGGACGAAGCCGAGGCCCCCGAAATGGCCGAGGCCGAGCCTGAACCGGAACCCGAGCCCGAACCCGAACCGGAACTCGCCATGCCGCCGCTTCAGGAGCTCGAGCCGCTGGCGGACATGAACTCGCTGTTCCCGCCGCCGCCCGATGCGGTGGTACTGCAGAAATCCGAACGCCCGCCCGAGCGCCCCGAGCCCGAACCGGAGCCCGAGCGGAAGGTGGTCGAAAAGCAGCCCGAGCCCAAGAAGCGCGAGAAAAAGGAAAAGGCCCCGGAAGAGCAGCCGGCCCGCCAGGCCACCACGCGCGTCCGGGCGCCGCAATCCGACCGAACCGCCGCGCCCCAGGCCCAGGCCGGCACGCCCAGCCCGCGGCAGGTGGCCAGCTGGCAGTCCAAGGTGCAGGCCGCGGTGGCGCGGCACATGCAGCGCACCCGCTTCAGCGGGCGCGGCGGCACCATGACCGTGACCCTGCGCTTCAGCGTCGATCCCAGCGGCCGGGTGGCCGGGGCATCGCTGGCAAGCTCGACCGGGGATGCCGGCATCGATTCCGCGCTGAACCGCCAGGCCTCGCGCATGCCGCGCCTGCCCGCGCCGCCCACGGGCAGGACCACTGCCCTGGTGCTGCCGGTCAAGATCGTCCTGCGCTGATCCTTTTGCGGGCCGGCGTATCCGGCAAGGGATCGGGTGCGGGACGGGGGATCGGCTCGACCCCCAGCATCGGGGCCAGTTCGCGCACCGCCTGGGCCAGGGCGCGCGCATCCGCGCCGGCCTCGGCATTGCGGCGCCAGACCACCGCCAGATCGCGCGAGGGCGCCGGCTCGGTGAAGGGCACGATGCGCAGCCGGCCGTCGCGGTTCTCGTCCGCCAGGGCCAGCCGCGGGATCAGCGTCATGCCCATGCCGCTTGCCACCATCCCCATCAGCGTCGCCATCGAGGCCGCTTCGAGGTTCAGCTTGCGGCGGGGGGGGGGGGGG